>NZ_JASCOY010000224.1:0-491 GCF_029960075.1 Pseudomonas sp. PS02290 | reverse complement strand
CCGTGGGCCCGCGCCGAACGGACATCCATGTCCTGACGGCGCTCTCGCCGCATCCATGCGGCTCGGCCCACTGCGCGTCGTCTGCGTTCGGCCTGCACCAAAGTCGCGATGGGTGTCGTCTGGACTTCCCGCGTCGGAAGATCAAAAGCAGATCAGGGGCAGATCAAAAGCTTCCCGGCTGAAGCCGGTCCTACAGTCATCGCCAGTCCTACAGGTGCGCGCGGTCTGTTAGTGGGACCGGCTTTAGCCGGGAAGAGGCCGGTGCAGGCGCTTGCAGTTCCGCTGACCAAACACCGCCCCTGTGGGAGCGAGCTTGCTCGCGAATGCTGTTGCTGTTGCTGTTGCCGTTGCCGTGCTTTTGATCTTCGTACGCAAAAAGCCCAAACACCACAAATCGCGACTTGGGTGCAGGCTGAACGCAGACGACGCGGAGTGGGCCGAGCGGCATGGATGCCGCGAGAGCGCCGCTAGGACATGGATGTCCGTTCGGC
>NZ_JASCOY010000223.1:0-494 GCF_029960075.1 Pseudomonas sp. PS02290 | reverse complement strand
TCACTCCGGTCCCGCTCCGTGGGCCCGCCGCCATCCGCCATCCATGGCGGGGGGCGGCTCTCGCGGCATCCATGCCGCTCGGCCCACTCCGCGAAACCTCCGTTCAGCCTGCACCAAAGTCGCGTTTTGCGGTGTCTGGACTTTTTGTGTAGGAAGATCAAAAGCACAGCAACAGCAACAGCAACAGCAACAGCAACAGCAACAGCATTCGCGAGCAAGCTCGCTCCCACAGGGAAGGGGGCCGGTCTGCAAAACTGCCAGCGCACATACTGGCCTCTTCCCGGCTAAAGCCGGTCCCACAAACAGCACACTGCGTCCCCCGTAGGACCGGCTTCAGCCGGGAAGCTTTTGATCTTGATCTTCAAACACAAGAGTCCCAGACGACATCAATCGCGACTTGGGTGCAGGCTGAACGCAGGTCTCGCGCAGTGGGCCGAGCCGCATGGATGCGGCGAGAGCGCCGTCAGGACATGGATGTCCGTTCGGCGCGGGCC
>NZ_JASCOY010000222.1:0-512 GCF_029960075.1 Pseudomonas sp. PS02290 | reverse complement strand
GACGTGCCGTCCCCGACAAAAGCGGGGATGAGCACATGACCGTCGCTCTCGCCCAGCGCTTCGAGGTCCAGCACCATGGTGGTTTGATTGGCCTCCTGCACGCGAGGTGCCGCCAGCGCGTTGGGATCCACGTTGACCGCCACATAGGTCGGCGGCGAGGGCAGAGAGTAATTGTCGACGGTGTCACGAATCTCGTAATACACCATCAGCTTGTCACTACTACCGCCCGCTTCGAGCACGGCCTTGGGAATCAGCACCGTCTGCGGTTCCCCGACCCCGGCCAGGGTTTTGAGGCTGGTGAGTAAATGACCAAACAGGCCGTCCAGGCTCAGAGTGCCCAGCGGATGACTGAACAGCTTGCGCAGCGCACCGCGTTTCAGGGCACGCCCGAGAACCTTCTCGATCGACGGGAATGTGACGGGCGCGGCAACGACGGGAATGCCGTTCCAGTACACGGTCCATACGTCTCCCAGTTCGATGTGCTCCCAAGGCAGGACCGTGACGGTCACCTG
>NZ_JASCOY010000221.1:0-563 GCF_029960075.1 Pseudomonas sp. PS02290 | reverse complement strand
CCGAACGGGCATCCATGCCCTGACGGCGCTCTCGCCGCATCCATGCGGCTCGGCCCACTGCGCGAGACCTGCGTTCAGCCTGCACCCAAGTCGCGATTGGCGGTGTCTGGACTTTTTGTGTACGAAGATCAAGATCAAAGGCTTCCCGGCTAAAGCCGGTCACACAGTGTGTACGCGGTGCCTTTAGTGGGACCGGCTTTAGCCGGGAAGAGGCCAGCTCAGGCGCCGACATTTTTGCTGACAGTCTCCCTCCCTGTGGGAGCGAGCTTGCTCGCGAATGCTGCATTTCAAACACCAGAAATTCGGTGGATGTACCAACCCCTTCGTGAGCAAGCTCACTCCCACAAGTCCTTAGCGACTGATCTGCTCTTGATCTGCCTTGCTTTGCTTTTGATCTTTCCTACGAAGCAAGTCCAGACACCACAAAACGCGACTTGGGTGCAGGCTGAACGGAGGTTTCGCGGAGTGGGCCGAGCCGCATGGATGCGGCGAGAGCGCCGTCAGGGCATGGATGCCCGTTCGGCGCGGGCCCACGGAGCGAGACCGGAGTGAAGGAACCCTGA
>NZ_JASCOY010000220.1:0-564 GCF_029960075.1 Pseudomonas sp. PS02290 | reverse complement strand
CAGGGTTCCTTCACTCCGGTCTCGCTCCGTGGGCCCGCGCCGAACGGACATCCATGTCCTGACGGCGCTCTCGCCGCATCCATGCGGCTCGGCCCACTGAGCGAGACCTGCGTTCAGCCTGCACCCAAGTCGCGATGGGCGGTGACTGAGCTTCTTGTGTATGAAGATCAAGATCAAAGGCTTCCCGGCTGAAGCCGGTCCTACGGTCGAGGTCGCCGCCGCTATTTCTGATCGTTCCCACGCTCCGCGTGGTAACGCCCCTCCGGACGCTCCGCGTCCCTTAGACGACGCCCATTCGGGCCTGGGGAAATGACGCGGAGCGTCACGGGATGCATTCCCACGCGGAGCGTGGGAACGATCAAACGGCGGGTACTCGTAGGACCGGCTTTAGCCGGGAAGCTCTTGATCTGCTTCTGATCTGCTCTTGCTCTTCATACGCAAAAAGCTCAAACACCGCAGAACGCGACTTTGGTGCAGGCCGAACGCAGACGACGCGCAGTGGGCCGAGCCGCATGGATGCGGCGAGAGCGCCGCTAGGACATGGATGTCCGTTCGGCGCGGGCC
>NZ_JASCOY010000021.1:0-73732 GCF_029960075.1 Pseudomonas sp. PS02290 | reverse complement strand
ACTCAAAGCGCTTTTCAGGTTGACCCAAAGACGGTGTGCGCCGCCAGCAATGCTGGAGGAGTCTTCTGGATCGCCGCCCAGTGCACGCACTTCAGCTTGCAGCTCGGCAACGGAAGTCTTGCAGCCAGAAGAACGGGAAAGCAGGTAAGCCTTGATTTCCGGGTTCTTGGCGTCTTCAGCAGCAGTGTGAAAACCTTTCTCACCGTCAATGCTGGTTTCGATCAAGTCATTCAGAATAGAGATGGCTTCTTTGTTGATATCCGACATTTTGCGGTTCCTTTCTGGCAGGTTTATCAAAGGTCTGGTTAACGAAACACTCGATAGAGGGGATATTGCACTGTGCATGCCAGCTTTAGCTGATAAATAAAATCTATATTTTTCAATGAGTTAACAATATCAAGCGACAGTTGCGCCGCGCTTTATGCATGATCTGTGTGTTTGAGCAATTGCAGAATGCACGTATCTTTCAAGTTCACTCGAACGGATAAACGGTTATTGGATGAATCCAGAGAAATTGAAGTTGTTAGTCACACGCGAAATGCCGTTCGGCAAGTATCAGGGAAGGTTGCTGGCAGACTTGCCAGGTGATTACCTGAACTGGTTCGCCCGACAAGGTTTTCCGGCTGGAGAGTTGGGCGGCCTGTTGGCCCTGATGCATGAAATCGATCACAACGGCCTCTCGGCATTGCTGGACCCGCTGCGCACGCGGCCCCGCGAGCCGCTGCGCCAGGGCCCGCCGAAAGCCCCCATACGCTTCAACTAAACGCCCATAGATAAAAGCGAGCCGCTTGATGAACAGCACTGCATACGCAATAACGGAATTGGCGGATGAACAGGCTCGGGACGAAGCGTTCTGGCAGCAGGTTGCGGCGCAGTACGACGTCGAGCCCGGGCCGGTCAATTTCGAATACGGCTATTTCGGCCGTATGACCCGCGCAGCACTCAAGGATTACGAGCAGAACCTCGCTTACGTCAATCGCAGCAACTCGGTCTACGTGCGGCAGAAGTTCGATACCGAGGACAGCGAGACCATTCGCGCTGACCTGGCCGATCTGCTGAACGTGCCAGTCCGCGAAGTGGCCATCACCCGCTCCGCGTCCGAGTCGGTGCAAGCGCTGATTCGCAACTACAACGGCCTCGTGGCAGGCGACCAGGTGCTGCTCAGCGACCTGGATTACAACAGCGTGCAGACCGGCATGCGTTGGCTGGCGAAGAATCGCGGCGTGGAGGTCATTGAGGTCACTCACCAACACCCCGCCAGCCATGACGGGCTGCTGCAGACTTACCGCGACGCCTTTGCCGCACATCCGCGGCTTAAGCTGGTGGCGCTGACCTACGTCACTCATCGCACGGGTCTGGTAATGCCGGTGAAAGCGATCGCCGAGCTGGCCAAGGCCCACGGCATCGAAGTCATTCTGGATGGCGCCCACGCGCTAGGCCTGCTGGATTTCGAACTGGCTGACCTTGGCGTGTCGTTCGCCGGATTCAACCTGCAGAAATGGATTGGCGCACCGCTGAGCCTGGGTTTTATCTACGTGAAGGAGGAACGCCTGAGCGCCATCGACCCCGACATGGCCGACGAGCGCTACGGTGCGGACGATATCCTCGGGCGCGTGCCTTACGGGACGCCAAACATTCCGGCCTTGATGACCCTGCCCAAAGTCTTCGCCGACCATCGCGCCATGGGCGGCGCACCCGCCAAAGGCGCACGTTTGGCCTATCTGCGAGACCTGTGGGTCACTCAGGCGCGGACCATCGAAGGCATCGACGTGCTGACGCCGGACGACCCTCGGCTCTATTGCGGCATCACGTCATTCCGCTTCAGCCGTCACGCGGATCAGGAACTCATGGTCAAGCGCCTGCTGGATGAGCACGGCATTTTTGCGGTCACGCGGGAAGGCTCGGCCTGCGGGACGTGCATCCGCATTACGCCGGGATTCACCACATCGGCAAGGGATGTCGAGCAGTTGGTGGCAGCACTTCGTGCGCTGGCATAGGGTCTGCTCCCGAGTGGCCGCGCCGGGATCAAAGCCTTCGGTGAGTCCGTAGAAAAAAAGACGGCGCCTTCATGACGAAGGCGCCGTAAATCCATCGAGAAACGAACTACAAAGGAGCGGCAAAGATAAGCGCTCCTGCCGCTGCCTGTGCGGTACATATGTATTACGTATGAAAGGCGCAAAAAAAAACGGCGTTCCCGACCAAGGAACACCGTAAAAAAGCCATGCAACGACGACTTCTGCAGCAACGCCCCGACAGGGCGCCATAAACGGATCATGCTCAGCAGTTAACCAGCCTCCACTTGAACGGAAGCTGTCGAAAGCGGAGCCTGACCAGCAAATTCAGACTCAGTCGAACAACGCGATGGCTTCGGCAGTGGCGTCGGTAATCCGCTGCCAGTCGCCGTTCTTCACCCACGCGTTATCGATCATCCAGGTGCCGCCGACGCACATCACGTTGGGCAGCGCCATGTAGCTTTTCAGGTTGGCCGCACTGACGCCGCCGGTTGGGCAGAAGCGCACTTCCGGGAATGGACCGCCCAGCGCCTTGATCGCACCAACCCCGCCACTGATTTCCGCCGGGAACAGCTTGAAGCGGCGATAACCCAGCGCGTAACCGATCATGATTTCCGAAGCGCTGCTGATGCCTGGCAGCAGCGGCAGTTCGCTGAGCGCGGCGGCTTCCAGCAGATCCTGGGTGCTGCCGGGGGTGACGATGAACTGTGAACCCGCCTCCTCGGCCGCCTTGAGCATGTGGCGGTCGAGAATGGTGCCGGCGCCGACGCTCAGCTCAGGACGCGCATCACGCAGCATGCGAATGGCTTTGAGCCCGAACTCGGAACGCAGGGTTATTTCCAGCGCATTCAGGCCGCCAGCGGCCAGGGCATCGGCCAGCGGCAGGACATCCTGTTCGCGGGCAATGGTAATGACCGGCAGAATCTTCGCTTTCGCGCAGAGTGCGTCGATCTGGGCAATCTTGCTCGCCATGCTATTCAACGGCTGTTTCACTTGGGTATTTTCCATGGCGGCTGATCCTTTGCTTATGGGCACCAGTAGATCTCTAGAGACGGGTTGAGGAACGCGCGCACTGGCATTTCGGCGAGGTCATCGCCTGCCAGTGCAGCGCGCAATGTGTCGAGTTTGGCCTGACCGGAGACGGACAGGATGGTGGTCGCTGCCGACGCCAGGACCGGACGCGTCAGGGTCAGGCGCTGATGGGGGACGGTCGGTGCGAGCATGGGCAGGCAACGATGGTCGCTGTTGAGGTCCAGCGCTTCTTTCAGGTG
Source organism: Pseudomonas sp. PS02290 (assembly GCF_029960075.1). Classification (NCBI taxonomy): domain Bacteria; kingdom Pseudomonadati; phylum Pseudomonadota; class Gammaproteobacteria; order Pseudomonadales; family Pseudomonadaceae; genus Pseudomonas; species Pseudomonas sp. PS02290. Next base: position 70,449 of record NZ_JASCOY010000021.1, on the reverse strand, counting down.
CGGGCTGTGGGGGAACAGCGACGCGGTATGCCCGTCATCGCCCATCCCTAGAATCAGCACATCAATCTTCGGCAGCGCCTTGAGCGCCTCGTCAGTCGCCGCTGCAGCTTCATCCACCGTCGTGGTCGGACGATAGAGGCTGAAGAATTCCGCTTCCGCCGCTGGCCCCTGAAGCAGGAAACGCTTGAGCAGGCCTTCGTTGCTGTCGGCGTGTTCGACGGGCACCCAACGCTCGTCGGCCAGACTGACGCAGACTTTCGACCACTCGAGGGGCTTCTGCGCCAGCGCCTTGAAAAACGCCACCGGGCTTTTGCCGCCGGACACCACCAACGTGGCCGTACCGTGCGGGTTGCTGGAAATCGCAGCCGTCAGACGCTCGGCCACGTGATCGGCCAGCGCGTTCGCCAGGACTTCGGGGTTATCGAATTCGTGGGCCTTCAGGCCCGCCGGAAATTCAAGTTCACATATCGCCATACCAGGACCTCCCGTCACGCGTAATCAAAGCAATGGAGCTCATCGGCCCCCAGGAACCAGCGGGGTAAGGCTTGGGCGCATCGCCCGCCTTTTTCCAGCCAGCGATCAACTGGTCGCACCATTGCCAGGCGTATTCGATTTCGTCTTTGCGGACAAACAGGTTCTGATTGCCCCGCATGACTTCCAGCAACAACCGCTCGTAGGCGTCCGGCACACGGGCGCTGCGATAGGCATCGGAGAAGCTCAGTTGCAGAGGGTTGCTGCGCAGCTGCATGCCCTTGTCCAGACCCTGATCCTTGGTCATCACTTGCAGCGAGATGCCTTCATCGGGCTGCAGGCGGATGATCAGGCGGTTGCTGATCTGCAAGCGCTGCTCAGGGGCAAAGATGTAATGCGGCGGCTCTTTGAAGTGGATCACGATCTGCGACAGCTTCTGCGGCATGCGCTTGCCGGTACGCAGATAGAACGGCACGCCCGACCAGCGCCAGTTACGGATATCGGCACGAATGGCGACGAAGGTTTCCGTGTCGCTCTGGGTATTGGAGTTTTCTTCCTCCAGATAACCCGGCACCGGCTTGCCCTCGCTGTAGCCGGCGATGTACTGACCGCGCACCACCTGGGTGGCCAGACGCTCCGGGGTGAAAGGCGCCAGTGCCTTGAGCACTTTCACCTTCTCGTCACGAATACTGTCGGCGGACAGGTCGCTGGGCGGGTCCATCGCGATCAGGCACAGCAGCTGCAACAGGTGGTTCTGGATCATGTCACGCAGCTGACCGGCCTGGTCGAAATAGCCCCAGCGCCCTTCGATGCCGACCTTCTCCGCCACGGTGATTTCCACGTGGGAGATGTGGTTCTGGTTCCACTGTGTCTCGAACAGGCTGTTGGCAAACCGCAGGGCAATGAGGTTTTGCACCGTGTCCTTGCCCAGATAGTGGTCGATCCGGTAGATGCGGGTTTCAGGCAGGAACTTGGCGACGGCATCGTTGACGCGACGGGACGACGCGAGGTCATGTCCGATGGGTTTTTCCAGCACGGCGCGGGTGCGATCGGTCAGGCCGGCCAGCGCGAGGTTTTCGCAGATGGCGCCATAGACCGACGCCGGTGTCGCGAAGTAGGCAATCATGGTCGGCGCGTCGCCCACGGCTTCGGCGAGCGCGACGTAGTCCTCGCCCTTGAGGAAGTCCACATGCAGGTAACTCAGGCGGGCCTGAAAACGCTCCACGTGTTCAGTCTCAAGCTGCGCCTCGGGGACGAAGCGACGCAGGCTTTTATCAATGTAAGCCAGGTGCTCCTCAGGAGTCCCCGGCTCACGGGCCAACGCAATAATTCGGGTCTCGGCATGCAGCAGTCCAGCTCGATCAAGCTGGTACAACGCAGGAAACAGTTTGCGTACCGCCAGGTCACCCAAGGCGCCAAACAACGCAAAAGTGCACGGTTCAACCGTAATCGAGAGCATAATGTTGGTTCTTTTATCAAGTTAAGCTACAAATACCTTTTTTAAAGGCGTTACTCAAGGCCGAATGTAGTAATAACCACAACATTCCCACCTTAACCACATTAGAGTGGTGATCACCACAGGCCCTCAGTACGATAGGCCACCTTTGCGACAGGCTAAAGGCCGAAATTCCCTCACTGCAAATAAAGGCCTGTCGACCGGCCTGTCGCCGTTTCATCAGAAGGACAAACAATGGACCGCGTACGCAATCTTCTGGAGCAGATCCAGAGTCGTCTGGAAGAGCTGAACAAGGCCGAGCGCAAGGTCGCCGAGGCGATTCTGAGCAATCCCCAGCAGGCCACCCGGTTCAGCATCGCTGCGCTGGCCCAGGCCGCGAAGGTCAGTGAACCGACGGTCAACCGATTCTGCCGCTCGTTCGATGTCAGCGGCTATCCCGAGCTGAAGCTGCAACTGGCCCAGAGCCTGGCCAGCGGCGCCGCTTACGTAAGCCGCGCCGTGGAAGCCGATGACAACCCGGAAGCCTACACCCGCAAGATTTTCGGCAGCGCCATCGCGTCCCTCGACAGCGTGTGCCAAGTGCTTGACCCCAACCTGATCAGCAAAGCGGTCGACCTGCTGATTCAGGCGCGGCAGATCCACTTTTTCGGCCTTGGGGCGTCGGCGCCGGTGGCACTGGACGCGCAGCATAAATTCTTCCGCTTCAATCTCGCTGTCACGGCCCATGCCGACGTGCTGGTGCAGCGCATGCTGGCGTCGGTGGCCCACACTGGCGAGCTGTTTGTGATCATTTCCTACACCGGGCGCACCCGCGAGCTGGTCGAAGTGGCACGCATTGCCCGGGAGAACGGCGCGTCGGTGCTGGGCCTGACCGCTGCCGACTCGCCGCTGGCGAAGGCCAGCACGTTGAGCCTGAACATTCCGCTGCCCGAAGACACCGACATCTATATGCCCATGACGTCGAGGATCGTCCAGCTGACGGTGCTGGATGTGCTGGCGACCGGCATGACCCTGCGTCGGGGCGTCGACTTCCAGCCGCACCTGCGCAAGATCAAGGAAAGCCTGAACGCGAGCCGGTACCCGGCGGACGACGAGTTGAATTAAGGGAACGCCTCTTTGGCAGGCGACCCCCCGCTCCCACACTCAGTGAGCCAGGCTTGCCTGCAGGCTTAAGCTGGCGTGCTGCCCGGGCGCCAGGCTCAAGCAATCATCCACACCCGACGCCGCCTCGACGCGCAAGAAACCCATCGCTTCATCGCCGCCCACGCCAAGCAAGGGTCGGCTGCCGGGGTGCCAGACGACGGTGCTGTCGCTGTCGCCGGTGTCGATGCTCAACCGCCGCTGCCAGGCGTCGTCTTGTAGTTCCAGCAGGCCTGCATGCTCGAACACCCGCTGACAACTGCCATGAACCCGAAGCTCGCCCCGCTGCTCGCAAGCGCTGCGACTGAGTTCGTCATAGCCGTGGGCACCGTCGAGCCCCTGCAACGCGACGTCCGCCACATCACTGATGCGCCAGTAGGCGTGCAAGCCATGGCCGAAGTGACAAGGCTCGCTGTCGTCGTGACGCGTCTCCAGGCGCAGGTCCATCGAATGCCCGAGCTCGGCATAAAGATCGGCCTGCCAGTCCCACAGCTTGAGTTGCCAGCGCAATGTGACGCCCGCCTCATGCTCATGGCTTTCGACCAGTTTCCAGTCGAGGAGTCGGCCCCAGCCATTGGCCGGCCAACCACTCTCCCCCGGATGACGTCCGACCCAGGGCCAACTGACCGGCACGCCACCGCGGATCGCGCCGACCAGGGGCCAGTGGGCGGCACACCACAGCCAGGGCTTCTGCCCGGCAGGTTCAAAATGCAACAGCTGAGCGCCCTGCCGACTGAACACGGCCTGGCACTGCGCATGATTGATCACCAGCACATCACGCTGTTGGTAGCGTTCCCACTGAAAGGTCGGTTGCGGTCGCACCGCGGTGAAGAAACGCTGAAGAGGGTGCTCGGTTGAGCCGGGGTCCCTGAAGGGCATCGTTGTCGCACTCCAGATGGCGGTCACTCGTCACGCGAGAAAAAATGCCCCGAACGCGGAGCCATTGCTACGGAATAAATAGCGCGAAAAAAAACGGGCAGCTTGGCTGCCCGTAAAGCACACACGACCCTTGATCGTTTGTGGAGCGCGGAGGAGCGTCCGCTTAACTTAGAACTTCGATTGAATCTTGATACCGGCAACCAGTGCGTTCTGAACGTCGTCCACACCGCCCGGGCTCTTCACGTACTGCAGGTTGGGACGCACGGTCAGCCAGTCGGTTACGTGCACGCCGTAGTAGATTTCCGAGTTGTATTCGGTCTTCTGGATCGGCAGGTAGCCTGGGTTGTCGTAGTCTTCGATGCCGTTTACGGCGTTGACTAGACGACGGTTGTCCTGGGCATCATCGTTCACGTGGATACGCGCGACGCCGATACCGATGTCATCCTTCGGACGTGCATCGAACGGGCCTTTGTAGACGAAGCCGACCTGCTGGTAGTTGTCGACGAAGTTGGTGGCTTTGTCATGCACCGTCGCGTTGGCGAAAATGCTCAGACCACGGGATGCGTCGCCGTTGTGCGCGGTCAGCTGTTGCTGAGCCACGACCCACCAGCCGTGCTTGTCTTTGTGGGACTTGAAGTCACCGCCGGCGATTGCCTGTGGCTGACCGTTTTCGTTCTCGTAGAGATCGTCGGCGCTCGGGTTACTCACGTAGTAGCCCAGACGGTATTCGCCTGGCAGAGAGTTGACGTTTGGCGACCACACCACTTCAACCGGTACGACGGTACCTTTGGAGCCGCTGCCGCTGAGTTTGAAGCTGTTGCCGGTTTCGAGGTACGAAGGGTTCTGCTCGTAGACGCCGATCTGGGCGAACAACTCAGGCGTGATGTTGTACTTCACGCGGGCAGCCCACTGGCTGACAGGCCAGTTGTACCAGGTGTTGACGTAGTTACCGACTTGCGAGCCGCAGAACGAAAGGTTCTGGAAGTCGCAAGGGAAGCTGTTGAAGTCTTCGCCTTCACCGAAACGACCAACCTTGATGTCCAGCTTGCCGTCGAAGTACTTCTGCTTGACCCACATCTGGGTCAGACGCCAGGTCTGGCCACGGCCCCAGACTTCCTGGGAGGAGCTGAGCGTGCCGGCACGCGGATCGCCGATACGGTCGTTGGAGATGTTGTTGCCGCTACGCTCGGTGATCGCGAGCTTGAACTCTGCGTCGTGCCAGCCGAGGATTTTTTGCAGGTCCATTTGTACGCCGAACGCAAACTGGTCGCTGTAGCGGCCGGTTCTGTCGTCGTTATAACCACCGTTGAGGTTGGAGGCGGCTTCGCCTACGTACTCGATCGGGAAGTCGTAACCCTTGTCGTACAGCTCTTGACGCAGACCACCCCAATCGCCGGTCATGTGCTCGCTGGCTTTGAAAGGCTCCATTGCAGACGCCGTTCCGGAAATCGTCAACGCGCTCAGGACAGACAACCCACCGATCAGTTGAAACTGGTTAAGCGACTTGTTACGTACCTTTTTCATCCCTTGGATCCTCGTTTTATTGTTATTAGCTTTTGAACAGCGTTGTAACCACGTACATCGTGTGCATGACGGGTTTTGTACGGCAGACATCCACCCGTCACAGGTGCTCGTTTGTGCAGTGCTCCTGCACATCGGGATCAGTTGCGGTTGAGCCGCGTGACATTCCCCATGTTCTCCACCGACTGACTCGGTGCCAGGACGCCAAGGCGCTCGCCGGTTTTGGCGTCGAACAGCAGAACCTTCGCCGGATCGAACTGCAACGTCAAGGTCTCGCCCACAGCGGGTGCAATATCCGGCGCCAGACGGCAGCAGACCTTGCTCTCGTTGAGGGTAACGAATACCAGCGTATCCGGGCCAGTCGGCTCGGTCACCTGGACTTCGGCGCGAATGGTCGGCAGACCGGCAGCATCACCGGACGCTAGCACGATCTGCTCGGGACGCAGGCCCAGAATCACCTCACGGTCCTCAAGACCGGCGTCGTTCATGCTCATCGGCAGCTCGCAACGGGCCTGACCGCTGTCGAGCAGTGCGACGAGGCGACCGTCCTTGCGTTGCAGGCGCAGCGGGATGAAATTCATGGGCGGCGAGCCGATGAAGCTGGCCACGAACAGGTTGGCCGGATCGTTGTAGATCTGCTTTGGCGTGCCGAACTGCTGAATGATGCCGTCCTTCATGACCGCCACTTTGTCGCCCAGTGTCATCGCTTCGATCTGGTCGTGGGTCACGTAGACCGTGGTGGTCTTCAGGCGCTGGTGCATCAGCTTCATTTCGGTACGCATCTCTACGCGCAGCTTGGCATCGAGGTTCGAAAGCGGCTCGTCGAACAGGTAAATCTTCGGACGACGAGCCAGCGCCCGGCCCATGGCCACGCGCTGTTGCTGACCACCGGAGAGCTGCCCCGGCTTGCGATTGAGCAGGTGTTCGATCTGCAGCAGCTTGGCGACCCGCGCCACTTCGGCGTCGATGTCGGCCTGGGCCATCTTGCGAATCTTCAGCCCGAACTCGATGTTCTCGCGCACGCTCATGGTCGGGTAGAGCGCGTAGGACTGGAACACCATCGCGATGTCGCGATCCTTCGGGCTCATGCCGCTGACGTCCTGATCACCGATCATGATCGCGCCGCCGGTAATGTTTTCCAGCCCGGCGATGCAGTTCATCAGGGTCGACTTACCGCAGCCCGAAGGGCCGACCAGAATCAGGAACTCGCCTTCTTTGATGGAGAGTTCGATGTTCTTCAGGGTGTCCGGCAAACCGGCCCCGTAAGTCTTGTTTACATTGCGTAGTTCAAGCGTTGCCATGATTACCCCTTGACTGCGCCGGCCGTGAGCCCGCGCACGAAATACTTGCCTGCGACCACGTAGACCAGCAGGGTCGGCAGACCGGCGATCATCGCCGCCGCCATATCAACGTTGTATTCCTTGACGCCTGTGCTGGTGTTGACCAGGTTGTTCAGCGCGACCGTGATCGGCTGCGAATCACCGCTGGAGAACACCACGCCGAACAGGAAGTCGTTCCAGATCTGGGTGAACTGCCAGATCAGGCAGACCATGATGATCGGCGTCGACATCGGCAGAATGATCCGACGGAAGATGGTGAAGAAGCCGGCGCCATCCAGACGTGCCGCTTTCACCAGTGCGTCCGGAATACTGACGTAGTAGTTGCGGAAGAACAGCGTGGTGAACGCCAGACCGTAAACGACGTGGACGAACACGAGACCTGTGGTGGTGCTCGCCAGGCCCATTTTGCCCAGTGTAAAAGACGCCGGCAGCAGGACGGTCTGGAACGGCAGGAAGCAACCGAACAGCAGCAGGCCGAAGAACAACTGCGAACCGCGGAAGCGCCACATCGACAGCACATAGCCGTTCAGCGCACCAATGGTGGTGGAGATCAGCACCGCCGGAACGGTGATCAGGAACGAGTTCCAGAAGTAGCCCTTCACCGTCGCCCAGGCTTTGATCCAGCCGATGGCCGTCACTTCGGTCGGCCAGCTGAGCAGGTTGCCGCTGCCGATGTCTTCCGGCGACTTGAAGCTGGTCAGCAGCATTACCACCAGCGGCACCAGATAAATGAATACCGCAACGATCAGCACCGCATAGATGGCGACGCGGCTCAGGCTGAGGGCGGGCTTGTTGGCGAGACTAGTCATTGCGCTTGGCCCTCAGCTCGGAATACAGATAAGGCACGAGGATGGCGAGAATCGCGCCGAGCATCAGGATCGCACTGGCGGAACCCATGCCCATCTGGCCACGGCTGAAGGTGAACGAGTACATGAACATCGCGGGCAAGTCAGACGAGTAGCCCGGGCCACCGGCCGTCATGGCCGCGACCAGGTCGAAGCTCTTGATGGCGATGTGCGCCAGGATCATGACCGCACTGAAGAACACCGGACGCAGGCTTGGCAGCACGACCTTCCAGTAGATTTTCGGCATGCTCGCGCCGTCGATCTGCGCAGCACGGATGATTGACTGATCAACGCCACGAAGGCCGGCCAGGAACATCGCCATGATGAAGCCCGACGCCTGCCATACCGCAGCGATCACCAGGCAGTAAACGACGCGATCCGGATCGATCAGCCAGTCCAGGCGGAAGCCTTCCCAGCCCCAGTCACGCAGCAGTTTGTCCAGGCCCATGCCCGGGTTGAGCAGCCATTTCCAGGCCGTACCGGTGACGATCATCGACAGCGCCATCGGGTACAGATAAATAGTGCGGATAAAGCCTTCGCGGCGGATGCGCTGGTCCAGAAAGACCGCCAGCAGCACGCCGACCACCATGCTGATGCCGATGAACATGCCACCGAACACCGCGAGGTTTTTACTGGCTACCCACCAGCGATCGTTGTCGAACAACCGCGCGTATTGCGCCAGACCCACAAACTTGTAGGTCGGCAGGAAAGTCGAGTTGGTGAACGACAGAACGAACGTCCACAGGATATAGCCGTAGAAGCCCACCAATACGATGAACATGCTGGGCGCCAGCACCAGTTTGGGTAGCCAGCGCTGCAGTGCATCGAACGGCGAGGCTTTGCTGAACACAGCAACAGAACTCATGGTGAAATCCAGTACAGAAGAATGAAGAGTGCAAACACGCCGCCTTCTGCAGGAGTGAGCTTGATCGCGATGCGGCGTATCAGTGCCGTCTGTATTGGCTGACATGACGCCATCGCGAGCAAGCTCACTCCTACATGGAGCAAGCGGTGTTACGGCTTACTTGGCAGACTTGATCGCAGCGCCCAGCTTCTTCGCCGCGTCGGCCGGATCGGCTTTCGGGTCGTTGATGAAGTTGGTCACGACGTCAAAGAACGCGCCCTGCACGGCCAGTGTGGTGGCCATGTTGTGCGCCATGCTTGGTTGCAGGCCGCCGGTTTTGGCGTCAGCCAGGAAGTCCTTGGCAGCGGTCTGGGCGCACGAGTCGAAACCGTACTTGCCCATGTCAGCCAGCATGTCGTTGCGAACAGGAATCGAGCCCTTGTTGATGCTGAAGACTTTCTGGAAGTTTTCACCCAACACGATCTTGGCGATGTCCTGCTGACCGGCAGCAGTACCCGCGTCCTTCTGCTTGAACACAGCCAGGGAGTCGATGTTGTAGGTAAAGGCCTTGTCGGTACCCGGGAACGCTACGCACTCGTAGTCCTTGCCGGCGACTTTCTTGGCGGCGGTCCATTCACTCTTGGCCCAGTCACCCATGATCTGCATGCCGGCCTTGCCGTTGATGACTTTGGCGGCTTCCAGGTTCCAGTCCTGGCCTTTGCCGTCGGCATCCATGTAGGTGGCGACTTTCTTGAGCTCGGTCAGCGACTTGACCATTTCAGGGCCGGTCAGCGCAGCATTGTCGAGGTCGACCAGTGCCTTTTTGTAACCATCAGCGCCCATGACAGAGAGAACGACGGCTTCAAAAACAGTGCTGTCCTGCCAAGGCTGGCCACCGTGGGCCAGAGGGATGAAGCCTGCCGCTTTGAGCTTGTCGCCCGCTGCGTAGAATTCTTCGAGGGTGGTAGGGGCTTTTTCGATACCGGCTTTCTTGAAGACTTCCGGGTTGATCCACAGCCAGTTGACGCGGTGGATGTTCACCGGCACGGCGACGTAGTCACCGTCGTACTTCACGGTATCGGAGACTTTCTTGTCCAGCAGGCTGTCCCACTTCTCCTCTTTGGAGACGTTTTTCAGCACGTCGGTATCAAGCAGGCCGGTAGAGGCCCATTCCTGGATGTCCGGGCCCTTGATCTGGGCAACGCCAGGCGGGTTGCCAGCAACGGCGCGGCTTTTGAGCACGGTCATTGCAGTTGCACCGCCGCCGCCTGCGACAGCGCCGTCTTTCCAGGTGAAACCGTCTTTTTCAACTTGCGCGCGGAGCACATCGACAGCGGCTTTTTCGCCACCGGACGTCCACCAGTGCACAACTTCGACAGTGCCTTTGGCATCAGCCGCCATGGCGCTCAGAGGGAACAACGAGGCGAGGGAAATAAGTGCAGCGAGACGGGAAATCGAATTCATATCTGACCTTTCTTGTTGTTATGCATGAGCAAGTCGTGGCGCTTGCGCTGCGTGGATTCTAACCAAGGGGTTAGAGCGGACGGTAACGAAGGGATGCGCAAATGTCACAGGGCTGTGACATTGAGGAAAGGGACCGGATTACTCCACACCACGCGGCAGATAGAGCGTGACCCGCAACCCGCCTTCGCGCATGTTCTGCAACGTCACTTCGCCGCCGTGGCTGTGGGCAATATTGCGGGCGATGCCGAGCCCCAGCCCATAGCCCTGCTGGTGTTTGCCGGCCAGCCGGAAGTGCGGTTCGAAGACTTGTTCCATTCGCTGTTCAGGCACGCCCGGGCCTTCATCTTCGACGTGAAGAATGAACGCATCGGCGTCGTCCTCAACGAACAGGTGCGCACGGTCGCCGTATTTGATGGCGTTATCGATCAGGTTGCCCATGCACCGGCGCAGCGCCAGGGGCTTGCCGTAGTACATCGACATCGCCTTGCCGTGCAACGTGACACGACCTGCACCGTCAGCGGAGAGATAGGGCTCGATCAGGCAATCCAGCGCGTGATTGAGGTCGACCGGCTCGATGTTTTCGTGAATGTCGGTGTCCTTCACGCACTGCAACGCGCCTTTGACCAGCAACTCCAGCTCATCCAGGTCACGGGTGAATTTGGCCTGCATCTGTTCGTCTTCGAGCAGCTCGACGCGCAGCCGCAAGCGAGTGATCGGGGTGCGCAGGTCGTGGGAAATCGCGCTGAACAGCTGGCCGCGCTCGGTCAGGTAACGGCTGATGCGATCGCGCATGGTGTTGAACGCGCGGGTCACTTCCACCACTTCACTGCCTCCCCCCTCCACCACCGGCTCAACGTCGGCGCCCAACGACAGATCCCGCGCGGCATGGGCCAGACGCTTGAGCGGCCCACTCTGCCAGTGCACCAGCAGACCGATGAAGACCAACAGAAAAATACTGGTCAGCGCGATGAACCAGACTTGCTGGGAGGGCAGGCCTTCCGCTTCGAGCATGGTGTAAGGCTCAGGCAGCAGCGAGGCGATGTACAGCCATTCGCCGGGCGACAGCTCGATCTGCGTGACCAGCACGGGCGGATTGACCGGTTCAAGGGTCAGCGCGTAATGAGCCCATGAGCGCGGAAGCTCGTCGAGTCTGAGACCGCTGTTGAAAATGCGCAGGTCTTCGGGACGCACGAAGCGCACGAGGATGTCGGGATCAGCGCCGAGGTTTTGCCGCAGCACCTGACCGACCACATCGATGACCGCTGTCTTGCGCACGGTGGGCTCAAGCACCTGCATTTCCAGCGGCCGATCGTTGAGCGACACAAAGAAACGCGTGCCGCCCATGCTGCGCAATTGATCGAGCACCAGCGGCCGAAACGCAACGGGGAGCGAGCGGAAGTAACTCACACTCGCCGCCATGGAAAAACCCAGACTGCGGGCGCTGGTGACCAGGCCTTCCATCTGCGTGGCGCGCAGCTGCGAAAGCCAGATCAGGCTGGACAGGGTTTGCGCCAGCAACACGGCGAGCAAGGTCAGCAGCAGCATGCGTCCGAGCAGCGAACGCGGCACCGGCAAGCGGCGTTTCCTGTCGGTCACCATTGAGTATCAGTAACCGTTGCCGGCTTGGGGGAGCACATTGGCTGCCAGCAGATAACCACTGCCTCGCACGGTGCGGATCAAACGCGGAGCCTTGCCAGTGTCACGCAAACGCTGACGCAGGCGGCTGACCGCCATGTCGACGATGCGCTCCAGCGGCATCAGCTCACGGCCACGGGTGGCGTTGCCGATGGTGTCGCGATCGAGAATCTGTTGGGGGTTGTCGAGAAACAGTTTAAGCAGCGCGAAATCAGCGCCGGACAAAATCACTTCTTCACCGTCGTTGTGAAACAGCCGATGACTGACCATGTCCAGCCGCCATTCATCGAACACCAGCACTTCACCGCCGCTGCGTTCCTGGCCGAACTGGGCACGGCGCAACAGGGCTTTGATCCGGGCCTGAAGCTCACGGGGGCTGAAGGGTTTGGCCATGTAATCATCGGCGCCGAGTTCCAGACCAATGACACGGTCGGCCTCGTCGGAGCTGGCGGTGAGCATGATGATGGGAATATGCGGTTGACGCGGATGCTGCCTGACCCAGCGACACAGGCTGAAGCCGTCTTCATCAGGGAGCATCACGTCGAGAATCAGCAGGTCGCTGGCCTCTTCGTTGAATGCCTGTCGAAACTCGGCCCCATCGCCGACCGTGCGCACCTGAAAACCGGATCGGCTCAGGTAGGCTTGCAGCAACTCGCAAATCTCCTGGTCATCGTCGACCACCAGAATCGATTTACTGACAGCGTTCACATGGTCGTCCTTGTGAGCAATGGATTGTTGTTATAGGTGGAGCAGTTGCGAGCTTCAAGCTTTAAGCCGCAAGCCAGCCATGCGCGGCCTTGACTTGCAGCTTATAGCTTGCCGCTAGCGCTCGCCGCATATTGATCCAGCGCCACGCCTGCGCCCATCAGGCCGGGGTACTCGGCCGTGACCAGCCAGACCGGCACGTCATTGAAGTAATCCTTCATCAGTCCCTTCTCGGCGAACGCCTTGTTGAAGCCGCTCTGCATGAAGAAATCAACGAACCGCGGGATCACGCCACCGGCAATATACACGCCGCCGCGTCCGCCGACAGTCAGTACGTTATTGCCCGCCACCCGGCCGAGGAATACACAGAACTGCTCGAGCACCGCGCTGGCGACCGGATCGCCCTTGAGCGCCGCCGAGGTAATGGCCGCCGGGGATTTGAGTTCAGGCTCGATCTCGTCCAGCCCGCAGCTGACTTGATACAGCAGCAACAGCCCGGCGCCACTCAGAATCGTCTCGGCGCTGACATGCTCGTGGGTCGCCATCAACCGCATCCACAGCAGGGCTTCGCGAGGCGTGCCGATGGGCAGATCAACGTGACCGCCCTCCCCCGGCACCGCAGTCCATCGCGCTTCGCCGCTGCGGATCAGCGTGCCGACGCCAAGTCCGGTGCCTGGCCCGATCACCACCCGCGCGCCGCGAGGGTCGCCCTTGCCATGACGCACGGTCAGGTACTCGTCGTCCTTCAGGCGGGTCATGCCCAGCGCCATGGCGGTGAAGTCGTTGACCAGGATCAGGTGGTCGATCTTCAGCTCGGCGCAGAATGCCTGCCGATTGATCTTCCAGTGGCTGTTGGTGAAGTGGAAATCATCGCCGGTCACCGGCCCGGCCACGGCCAGACAAATGGAGGTGACATCACCGCGCTGCAATTCCAGGTCCTGCAAATAGACCGTCAAGGCCTTTTCAGGACTGGCGTAATCGACCGTCGCGAATACGCGAATCGAATGCAACTGGTCGTCTTCCCAAATGGCAAACCGCGCATTTGTGCCGCCGATATCACCCACCATCGCCAATGTCACTTGAGCGTCTCCAGATTCGAAGTAAAGGCGCTGGCGCCCTTCTCTGCCGAGCTGAAGGCCATGCGCATGAAGCCGAACAATTCGCGCCCGCTGCCCACGTTATGGGACAAGCGACCGATGGCCGGCTCTCTGGCGGCCAATTCTGCCGGTTCGACCAGAACTTGCAACGTTCCTTTCACGCCATCGACACGAATGAGATCCCCATCACGCACCAACGCCAGCGGCCCGCCGTCGGAGGCTTCCGGGCAAACGTGAATCGCCGCCGGGATTTTCCCGGACGCGCCGGACATGCGCCCGTCAGTAATCAGCGCCACCTTGAACCCACGGTCCTGCAGCACGCCCAGAAACGGCGTCATCTTGTGCAGTTCCGGCATGCCGTTGGAGCGCGGCCCCTGGAAGCGCATCACCGCCACGAAATCGCACTCCAGTTCGCCGGCCTTGAAGGCGTCGGCGAGGTCCTGCTGGTCTTCGAATACTTTGGCGGGCGCTTCGACGATCTGATGCTCCAGCGCAACGGCAGAGACTTTCATCACGCCACGGCCCAGGTTGCCTTCCATCACCCGCAGGCCGCCCTCGGCCGAGAACGGACGGGCAATCGGGCGCAGGACGTTTTCGTCGAGGCTTTCGACCGGGCCATCGCGCCACACCAGTGTGCCTTCTTCCAGGAACGGCTCCTGGGTGTAGCGACGCAGACCACGGCCCATGACCGTGTTGACGTCTTCGTGCATCAGGCCCGCGTCGAGCAGCTCGCGGATCAGGAACGACATGCCGCCGGCAGCCTGGAAGTGGTTGATGTCGGCTTTGCCGTTCGGGTAGACGTGGGACAGGGTCGGCACGACTTCCGACAGATCGGCCATGTCCTGCCACGTCAGCTGAATGCCCGCGCACTGGGCAATCGCCGGCATGTGCAGCGTGTGGTTGGTGGAACCGCCCGTCGCGTGCAGGGCAACAATCGAGTTGACCAGCGAACGTTCGTCCACAATCTCTCCGAGAGGGATGAAGTCGCCGCTTTGTTTGGTCAGACGCGTGACCTGGAACGCCGCCTCGCGTGTCAGGGCATCGCGTAGCGGTGTGTAGGGATTGACGAAAGAGGCGCCCGGAAGATGCAGACCCATGACTTCCATGAGCAACTGGTTGGTGTTCGCCGTGCCGTAGAACGTGCAGGTGCCCGGGCCGTGGTAGGACTTCATCTCCGAGTCCAGCAGCTCTTCGCGGGTTGCCTTGCCTTCGGCGTAGCGCTGACGCACGTCGGCTTTCTCTTTGTTGGAGATGCCCGAGACCATCGGCCCGCCCGGTACAAAAATCGTCGGCAGATGACCGAAACGCAGGGATCCCATGAGCAAGCCCGGAACGATCTTGTCGCAGATGCCCAGCATCAGCGCGCCGTCGAACATGTTGTGGGACAACGCCACCGCCGTTGCCATCGCAATGACTTCTCGGCTGGCGATACTCAATTCCATGCCCGGCTCGCCCTGGGTGACACCGTCACACATGGCCGGAACGCCACCGGCAAACTGCCCCACCGAGCCGATTTCGCGCAGCGCTTTTTTGATCTGTTCGGGGAAGTGTTCGTACGGCTGATGCGCCGAGAGCATGTCGTTGTAGGAAGAGACGATGGCAATGTTCGCCGCATTCATCATGCGCAGGCTGTTCTTGTCTTCGGGACCACATGCCGCGACGCCGTGGGCGAAGTTGGCACATTGCAACTTGCCGCGCATCGGCCCGTCGCTCGCCGCACCCCGGATCAATTGCAGGTAGCGTTGACGGGTTTCACGGCTGCGAGCAATCAGCCGTTCGGTTACCTCAAGGACGCGGGGATGCATGTCATGGACTCCAGGCTAGCGATGTGGTCACTCGTTCAGGCGCTTTCACCAGGCTGCGATCAAATCCGGGGCTCAGACGAGAGCGGCGGCAAGCACTTGATTTTCAGCCAGTTGTGACGGCCAGACGGGTTTCTATTTGTAGATAAAACAAAATACTGCCACTAAAAGGGGTTGTTTTCTATTTTTATGAGAATAATCTTGTAATTCCAACAACAAATTCTTGAGGACGGGTGTATGACTCTCCGCATTGCAATCAATGGCTTTGGCCGAATCGGCCGCAACGTCCTACGCGCACTCTATACCCAAGGCTACCGTCAGGACCTGCAAGTCGTCGCCATCAACGACTTGGGCGACAGCGAGATCAACGCCCACCTGCTGAAATTCGATACGGTTCACGGGCAATTCGACGGTTCCGTTGAACACGATCAGGAAAGCCTGACCGTCAATGGTGACCGAATTGCGGTCAGCGCGATCCGCAACCCGGCCGAGCTGCCGTGGAAATCCCTGGACATCGACGTGGTGTTCGAATGCACCGGCCTGTTCACCGACCGCACCAAGGCTGCTGCACACATCACCGCAGGCGCCAAGAAAGTGATTATTTCTGCACCGGCCAAAGGCGCCGATGCGACGATCGTCTACGGCGTTAACCATGATGTACTGCGCCAATCCCATCAGGTCATCTCCAATGCATCCTGCACCACCAACTGCCTGGCGCCGGTCGCTCAGGTGCTGAACCGTGAACTGGGCATCGAGAGCGGTCTGATGACCACCATCCACGCCTACACCAACGACCAGAACCTGATCGACGTCTACCACACCGACCCGTACCGCGCGCGTTCGGCTACCCAGTCGATGATCCCGAGCAAGACCGGCGCTGCCGAAGCGGTCGGCCTGGTGCTGCCGGAACTGGCGGGCAAGCTGACCGGCATGGCCGTGCGTGTACCGGTGATCAACGTGTCGCTGGTCGACCTGACCATTCAGCTCAAGCGCGATGCGACGGCCGAAGAAGTCAACGCGATCATGAAAGAGGCCGCGCAGCATTCGAAAATCCTCGGCTACAACACCCTGCCGCTGGTTTCCCACGACTTCAATCACAACCCGCTGTCGTCGATCTTCGATGCGAACCACACCAAAGTCAGCGGTCGCCTGCTGAAGGTGCTGGCGTGGTACGACAACGAATGGGGCTTCTCCAACCGCATGCTGGATAACTGCCTGGCGTTGATGAACGCCGAGTAAGCAAGTAACAGGATCCCCTCAATGTAGGAGCGAGCTTGCTCGCGAAGACGAAATTCAAGCCGCTGGACCGTCAGCGGATTTACCAGGCTCTTCGCGATCAACTCCCTCCCCGGTAATGACTGCCGTCCCGGTGAACGGCCCTTACAATCTGTGCAAATCCCTGCCTTGACCTGACGTCTAGATGATAAGCATTATCATCTAATGAATTCTCGTCGGGTGTCCCTGTGACTCAGTCGCACTTCAATACTGTCTTCCTCGCCCGGCGAACCATGCTGTTGCGCACGCTTCAGCGCATGGTCCGCAGTCACACCGCCGCCGAAGACCTGCTCCAGGAAACCTACCTGCGTGTCACCCGCGCGCTCACCGAGCGAGCCATCGAGCACCTCGAACCCTTCGTCTTCCAGACCGCGCGCAATCTGGCCCTGGATCATCTGCGCGCCCGCCGCGTTCACGCGCGCACCATCAATGACGATGCGCCGATCAGCGATATTCATAATGTCGTCGCCCCCCACTCCGCGCTGGAGGACGCCGCCCACGCCAACCGTCTGCTGGAAAGCCTGAGCGCGAGCCTGGAAACCCTGTCGCCCCGGCAGCAGAAAATCTTCACCCTCAGTCGGCTTCACGGCGCAAGTTATCTGGAAATCGCCGAGCAACTGGGCGTGTCCACCAGCACCGTGCAAAAAGAATTGAAGCTGATCATGACGCTCTGCCTGAGTGTCGCGGCGCGCCTGGATCACTGAGTTTCATCCGCAAGAATTCGTCAGTGGGTGCTTCTGAGTGACGCTACAATGCCGGCCAAACCGTGGACCTGAGGACGCTCCTTGACGGACTCCCAATCACCCCGCCGCACTCAAGCCGATGCATCGGGCACTGCCGAGACGATGGACCAGGCCCTGACCTGGCTGATCGAGCTGGAAATCGCAGATGCCGCAACCCACGCGCGCTTTCTGGAATGGCTCGAAGCCGATCCCGCCCACCGAGAAGCGTTTGCCAGCGCCGAGACCGTGTGGCACTCGCAAACGGTATTCGATGCAGCAGCGGTGCTGGCTGTGCGGAAAAAAACCTGACGCCGGACTGCGCTCGCCAAGCTGCGGCGCCATGGCTTCAAACCTGATGATCTGACACTCACCGAAATTATTTTTACGCGATAGCCGCGACCCGCACGTCTAGTCATAGCCAATGCAACTGATTCCTATTTGAATCATCTCGCAACAACTATGACGACCCGCACGACAGGGAGCGCTATCCATGCTGTCCAGCTTCAACCCCGCCTCATACGCCTCGGCAAACGCCACTCACCACCTCGGGCTTTCCCTGCTGACCATCGCCGTTTTAGCGGCCGCGGTGCACAGTCCCGCCGTCGCTGCCGCCGAGCAAACCAGCGCGCTGGAACTGGAGCAGATCACAGTTAGCGCCACGCGTCAGGCGCAGTCGGTGGATTCGGTACCCGGCACGGTGACCGTGCAGGACCGAGCGTCGCTGGATCGTCGCAACGTCAACAGCATTCGCGACCTGGTACGCGAGGTGCCTGGCGTGTCCGTGGGCGGGACCGGCCAGCGTGCGGGCACCAGCGGCTACAACATCCGCGGCATCGATGGCGACCGGATCCTGACGCAGGTGGATGGCGTCGAAGTGCCGGACAACTTCTTCCAGGGCCCTTTCGCCAACACCCATCGCAATTACGTGGATCCGGAGATCATCAAGCGCGTCGAGATCCTGCACGGGCCTGCGTCGGCGCTGTATGGGAGCAGCGCCATCGGCGGCGCGGTGAGTTATTACACCCTCGACCCCGAGGACATCATCAAGCCGGGCAAGGATGTAGGCGCCCGCCTGAAAACCGGCTACAGCTCGGCGGACAACAGCTGGTTGAATTCATCTACGGTTGCCGGCCGCGCGGGGGATGTCGACGGTTTGCTGCACGTCAGCCAGCGCAACGGCCACGAGACCGAGTCCTACGGTGAGCATGGCGGCACCGGGCTGTCCCGTACGGCAGCCAACCCGGAAGACGCCCGCGCAACCAATGTCCTGGCCAAGCTGGGCTGGAACTATGGCGACAATGATCGTCTGGCGTTCACTTACGAGAAGTACAAGGACGATACCCATACCAATCAGAAGAGTGTGGTGGGTGGGCCTTTCATACCTGGCAGAGGTGCGTCAGGGATGTACCGAAGCCGCGAGGGAAACGATGTCATCACCCGAGAGCGGTTTGGCCTCGAAAACACGTTCGCGCTGGACAGCGTGCTGGCCGACAACGCCAAGTGGAGCTTGAATTATCAGATCGCCAAAACTGATCAAAACACTTTCGAGCGTTACGTCCCTGGTAGTCGTGATGTCTGGCGCACCCGCGACACCCACTACAAGGAACGCCAATGGATCCTCGACGCACAGCTGGATAAAGCGTTCGACATTGGCGACACCCAGCACTTGCTGACGTACGGCACGACCCTCAAGCAACAGAAGGTGACAGGGCTTCGGACAGGATCAGCCACCTGTGCGTCGGTCGTCGGAACCTGCCGCACCATCGGTGCAGTCAGCACCACTGCCTCCGACATCGTGGCACCCACTAACGACTTCCCGAATCCGACGATCACCACCTACGCGCTGTTCGCCCAGGATCAGATCAAGTGGGGCGACTGGACCTTCATGCCCGGCGCCCGCTACGACTACACCACGCTCGAACCAGACGCCACAGATTCATTCCTCAAAAGCGTCAACCTGAAAAGCAAGAGCGAGTTCGACGACAGCACGAAAAAATGGCATCGCCTGTCACCCAAGCTGGGGCTGACGTATGCGTTCAACGACGCCTACACCTGGTACGGCCAGTACGCCGAGGGCTTCCGCACGCCGAGCGCCAAAGCCTTGTATGGCCGCTTCGAAAACACCCGGGGCAATTACGTCGTCGAGCCCAATCCCGACCTGAAACCGGAGACCAGCAAGAGCTACGAAACCGGGCTGCGCGGTCACTTCGACGAGGGCACGTTTGATCTGGCGGTGTTCTACAACACGTATCGCGACTTCATTAATGAGGACGCAGTGATTCCAGCCAACTCCACCACCACGACCTTCCAGTCCAACAACATCAGGCACGCCACGATCAAGGGCGTTGAGCTCAAGGCCCGTTTGAACCTGGACAGCTTCGGCGCACCCGAAGGCCTCTACACCCGAGGCTCGCTGGCCTATCTGTACGGCCGCAACAACGACACCGGCCAGCCCCTCAATAGCATCAACCCGCTCACCGGCGTATTAGGGCTGGGTTATGACCAGAACAACTACGGCGGTTTGCTGAACTGGACGCTGGTCAAGCGCAAGACGCGGGTCGACACCAGTAACTACTACGCCCCCGACGGTGCCACCCGGTTCAAGACGCCGGGCTTTGGCCTCGTCGATCTGACGGGCTATTACAAAGTCACTAACGACGTCACGGTCAGCGGTGGCCTGTACAACCTCGCGGACAAAAAATACTGGCTGTGGGATGACGTGCGCGGCTACGACAGTGTTGGCGAAGCCGGCGCCACCGCCCCCGCCAACCTCGACCGCCTGACCCAGCCAGGACGCAATTTCGCTGTCAACGTGGTGTGGGACATCTGACCGATCCCCGTTGCAGGTGCGTGATTTTTTACGCGCCTGCAACGCTCGTTCGTCTTGTTAACAAGCGCCTCATCTACAAGGAAGACCCTATGACCGACAACGCCATTCGTCGCTCGCAACGACTGAACCAGATCACCCATGCCCCCCATGAACAACTGGACAAGGCGGTGAAAGCCAACGCGCCGTTCGAGACACTGGCCAGCTACCGCCGATTCCTCAGCGCCCAATACCTGTTCCAGGAAGAGCTGAAAACGCTGTACACGCACCCGCAGTTGATCGAGCTGATTGCCGACCTGCCCGATCGATGCCGCGCCGAACAGGCCAAAGCCGATCTGCTTGATCTTCAGGCTGACATCCCTGTCCCGGTCGCCGGCGCCGTCGATGGACCCAGCCTTGCCGAGGCGCTGGGCTGGCTGTTCGTGTCGGAGGGTTCGAAGCTGGGCGCCGCCTTTCTGATCAAACGCGCCGTGGCCTTGAACCTCAGCGAGACGTTCGGCGCGCGCCATCTGGGTGAACCGTCAGGCGGTCGCGCCGAAGGCTGGAAACGCTTTGTCCGGATCATTGACGATCTGCCGTTCAACGCCGAACAGGAGCGCGAGATAGACCGTGGCGCAGTGGCGGCCTTCGAACGTTTCAACGTGCTGCTGCAGCACGCCTACGCTCCAGCGTCCGAAGCGGAACCCGCCTGACGCCGGGCCTTTTGCGCCCGGCACTGATAAGCTGAGCGCCTTTGCGGGACCTGAAAATCCCGCAACACCTGTTCACTCTGCATTACCGAGACCATGACCCGTACTCCACCCGGCAGTAAACTGTCCCGCATCCTGTTTGGCATTCTCGCCTACGTGAGCCTGACCATCGGCATCATCGCGATTTTCATTCCGGGCCTGCCCACCACCGAATTCATTCTGCTAGCGGCGTGGGCGGCGACGCGTAGCTCGCCGCGCTTGAGCGCCTGGCTCGAGAATCATCGGGTGTTCGGACCGATGCTGAGCAACTGGCGAAACGGCAAGATGATTGCGCGCAAGGCCAAGATCAGCGCTACGGTCACCATGCTGATCTGCGCGGTCATGATGCTGGTGCTGCTGAAACACAATTGGTGGATCTACTTCGCGGTAGCCGGCATGGTGCTGGTCAATCTGTGGATCTGGTCACGGCCTGAGCCTTCGCGGCGTCAGGTGTAGGACCGGCTTCAGCCGGGAAGTGGGCCGGTTTCACACCTGGTTCTGAAGTGTGACCTCTGACCCCTTCCCGGCTGAAGCCGGTCCTACAATCAATGCGCGGCATATGAACCTGAACCCGAGGCAGCCCTGCAGGTCTGTCCTCTTAGGTCCATCACCTTTCCCAGGAGCCATCGTCATGTTCGAGCCAGGTCATCTGCACATCGTCCACCCCGCTCTGCAACCACACGATGTCGGCTACGACCTTCACATTCGTTACGAAGTCAGCCAGACCGATTCGGGGCCGGGCATGCAGTTCACCCTGGAAGGCGACATCAATGGCCAGGCGGTCAGCGAAACATTCGAGCTGCCGAAGGACAAGGCCTACAACTTCGCCAGTGATGCCTCGCGCAGACTCGAAAAGCATGGCCTGCCGAGAACCACTGACCTGCACGCGATGCACGGCGAGTACGACAAGATGTTCGAAGACATCCGCCACACGCTCGACATGAAATCCGGTGATCCGGTGAAGCCGGAGCATCTGGAATAGACCAGCACGCTGACACCGTCTCGGGACCGCGATGGGTGATGAGATTACTGGCATAATCGCCCCCCTCACTCCCGCGGGTCCTTTCACTCCCCATGCGCATTCACGTCACGTTCATTGACCGCGTCGGCATCACTCAGGAAGTGCTTGCCATCCTCGGCGCACGCAACCTGAACCTCGATGCCGTGGAAATGGTGCCGCCGAACGTCTACATCGACGCGCCGACGCTGAGCCATGACGTGCTTGAAGAACTCAAGGACCGGCTGTTTCGCGTGCGCGGGGTGGAAGCGATCACAGTGGTCGACATCCTTCCCGGCCAGCGCCGCCACTTGCAGTTGGATGCCCTGCTGGCAGCGATGACCGACCCGGTGCTTGCCCTCGACAGCGCCGGCCATGTGCTGCTGGCGAACCCTGCCCTGGTCGCGTTGTATGGCCGGGAACCGACGGGAGAATCGATCGGCGAACTGTTCTCCGATGATGGCCTGCAATCGGCGCTGCTGGAAAACGGCTTTCGTCTGCCACTGCGCGAAGTCACGCTCAACGGCGAGGCCTTGCTGCTCGATGCCACACCAATCACCGACGCGGGCGCATTACTGACCCTTTACCAACCGAGCCGAATCGGCGAACGCCTGTCGGCGTTGCACCACGATCACGCCGAAGGGTTCGACGCGCTGTTGGGCGACTCCGCGCCAATCCGTACACTTAAAGCCCGCGCCCAGCGGGTCGCGGCACTGGATGCGCCGCTGCTGATTCAGGGCGAAACCGGGACGGGCAAGGAGCTGGTGGCGCGGGCGTGTCATGCCGTGAGCGCGCGCAATGGCGCGCCTTTTCTCGCGCTCAACTGCGCGGCGCTGCCGGAGAACCTCGCGGAGAGCGAACTGTTCGGCTACGCCCCCGGTGCCTTTACCGGTGCACAGCGGGGCGGCAAACCCGGGCTGATGGAGCTCGCCAACAAGGGCACCGTGTTTCTTGACGAGATCGGCGAGATGTCGCCGTATCTGCAAGCAAAACTTCTTCGCTTCCTGAATGACGGCAGTTTTCGGCGGGTCGGCGGCGACAAGGAAGTGCAGGTCAACGTGCGCATCCTGAGCGCCACCCACCGCGACCTGGAAAAAATGGTCGCCGAGGGCACCTTTCGCGAAGACCTCTTTTATCGCCTCAACGTGCTCAATCTGGACGTGCCGCCTTTGCGTGAACGCGGTCAGGATATCCTGATGCTGGCACGCTATTTCATGGAGCAGGCCTGCACGCAGATTCAGCGACCGGTCTGCCGCCTTGCCCCGACCACCTACCCTGCTCTCCTTGGCAATCGCTGGCCGGGAAACGTTCGCCAGTTGCAGAACGTGATCTTCCGCGCGGCGGCCATCTGCGACAGCTCACTGGTTGACATCGGCGACCTCGACATAGCCGGCACGTCGGTGGCGAGGGGCAGTGATGGGGAAATCGAAAGCCTTGAAGCGGCGGTTGAGGATTTTGAAAAGTCGCTGCTTGTAAAGCTCTACAGCCAATATCCTTCAACTCGCCAATTGGCCGCTCGGTTACAGACATCCCACACCGCAATCGCGCACCGGCTGCGCAAATACGGCATTCCCGGAAAAAGCTAAAAAGCTCGACGGAGATTTACGGTCGCTCAAGCGCCGCCATCTCGGATCAATCCCCGGTCGGGTGGGAGCGACCTTGCTCGCGAAGACATTATCCCTGCCGCTGCATATTCGGCGACTGTACCTGCCCCTTCGCGAGCAAGGTGGAGCGCCACCCCGGTCGCTTCCACCAGTCCAAGACATTCCACGCACCCACTGCGCCCGGAACGGAATCGAAACACCGTATCGAAACCATTCCAGCCATCCAGACATAACGTCTTTTGGCGTTCGGACGTTAAAACTCGACCGAAGCTCCTGTGATCCGTATCGATTTCGTTCCAGAAGCCCACGCGACCCACACTACGCCAACTCGCGCAGCCCAACGTTTACGCCCCTTCCCCACTTTGGCCGCAAACTTGCTATGCACTCACCCCATCACGCCCGGGCGTAACGGGCGATTTATCATCTGGGGAGATTTCATGAGCGAGTTGCGCTTTACCGAAGACCACGAGTGGCTGCGCGCCGAAGCTGACGGCAGCGTCACAGTCGGCATCACCGCCTTTGCGCAGGACGCACTGGGTGACGTGGTTTTCGTGCAACTGCCGGAGCTGCAGTCCTACGACAAAGGCAACGAAGCCGCCACCGTCGAATCGGTTAAAGCCGCCAGCGGCGTGTACATGCCCCTTGATGGCGAAGTCGTCGAAACCAACTCCGCGCTGGATGCCAACCCGGAGTTGGTCAACAAAGACCCGCTCGGCCAGGGCTGGTTCTTTCGCTTTATTCCCTCCAATCCCGATGCTGTCGGCCAACTGCTGACTCAAGACGCCTATGATCGTCTGATCAAAGCCAACGCCGAAGCCTGAGGAGCGCGCAATGACTGACCGTATTGAACTGAGCACCGCCAACGAGTTCATCGCCCGCCACATCGGCCCGCGTGCCGCTGATGAAAAAGCCATGCTCACCACCTTGGGCTATGACTCCCTCGACGCGCTGACCGCCAGCGTCATCCCTGAATCCATCAAAGGCACCAGCGTTCTTGGCTTGTCCGCCGGGCAAAGCGAAGCCGACGCGCTGGCCGACATCAAAGCCATCGCCGGCAAGAATCAGCTGTTCAAAACGTACATCGGCCAGGGTTACTACAACACCCACACGCCAGCGCCGATCCTGCGCAATCTGCTGGAAAACCCGGCCTGGTACACCGCTTACACGCCGTATCAGCCGGAGATTTCCCAAGGCCGTCTGGAGTCGCTGCTGAACTTCCAGACCCTGATCAGCGACCTGACCGGCCTGCCGATCGCCAATGCCTCGCTGCTCGACGAAGCCACCGCCGCTGCCGAAGCCATGACCTTCTGCAAACGCCTGAGCAAGAACAAAAGCAGCAACAAGTTCTTCGCCTCCGCCCACTGCCACCCGCAGACCCTCGACGTACTGCAAACCCGCGCCGAGCCGCTGGGCATTGAAGTGGTCGTCGCTGACGAGTCTCAACTGACCGACGTCAGCGAGTTCTTCGGCGCGCTGCTGCAATACCCTGCCAGCAATGGCGACGTGTTCGACTACCGCGAACTGGTCGAGCGCTTTCATGCCGCCAATGCCCTGGTCGCCGTGGCAGCGGATCTGCTGGCCCTGACCTTGCTCACCCCGCCCGGCGAATTTGGCGCTGACGTGGCCATCGGCAGTGCGCAGCGCTTCGGCGTGCCACTGGGTTTCGGCGGCCCGCACGCGGCCTATTTCTCTACCCGTGACGCCTACAAGCGCGACATGCCCGGCCGGCTGGTCGGTGTGTCCATTGACCGCTTCGGCAAGACGGCCCTGCGTCTGGCCATGCAAACCCGCGAGCAACACATTCGTCGCGAGAAGGCCACCAGCAACATCTGCACCGCGCAGGTGCTGCTCGCCAACATCGCCAGCATGTACGCCGTTTACCACGGCCCGCGCGGCCTGACCCGCATCGCCAACCGCGTGCATCACCTGACCGCGATTTTCGCCGAGGGCTTGAATCAGCTGGGCTTGAAGGCCGAGCAGTCGTTCTTCTTCGACAGCATCACCCTGAACACAGGCGCGAAAACGGCCGACCTGCACACCAAGGCACGCGCCCACGAAATCAACCTGCGTGAAGTAGACGCCGAGCGTCTGGGCGTTTCGCTGGACGAAACCACCAAGCCAGCCGACGTAGAAGTGCTGTGGTCTCTCTTCGCTGCTGAAGGCCAGGCCCTGCCTGACTTCGCCGCGCTGGCAGACAGCGTGGAAGCGCGCCTGCCTGCAGAGCTTAAGCGCCAGTCGGCGATCCTCAGCCATCCTGTGTTCAATCGCTACCACTCCGAAACCGAGCTGATGCGCTACCTGCGTCGCCTGGGGGACAAGGACCTGGCGCTGGACCGCACGATGATCCCGCTGGGCTCGTGCACCATGAAGCTCAACGCCGCCAGCGAAATGATCCCGGTGACATGGGCCGAATTCGGCAACCTGCACCCCTTCGCCCCGGCCGAGCAAAGCGCCGGTTATCAGCAGCTGACCGACGAACTGGAAGCGATGCTCTGCGCCGCCACCGGCTATGACGCGATCTCTCTGCAGCCAAACGCTGGCTCCCAAGGCGAGTACGCCGGTCTGCTGGCCATCCGTGCTTACCACCAGAGCCGTGGCGATGAGCGTCGCGACATCTGCCTGATTCCGTCCTCGGCCCACGGCACCAACCCGGCAACCGCCAACATGGCCGGCATGCGCGTGGTCGTGACCGCTTGCGACGCCCGCGGCAACGTCGACATCGAAGACCTGCGCGCCAAGGCTATCGAGCACCGCGAACACCTCGCGGCACTGATGATCACCTACCCGTCGACCCACGGCGTGTTCGAAGAAGGCATCCGCGAAATCTGCGGCATCGTTCATGACAACGGCGGCCAGGTGTACATCGACGGCGCCAACATGAACGCCATGGTCGGCCTCTGCGCACCGGGCAAGTTCGGCGGCGACGTGTCTCACCTGAATCTGCACAAAACCTTCTGCATCCCCCACGGCGGCGGCGGCCCGGGCGTTGGCCCGATCGGTGTGAAATCGCACCTGGCGGCGTTCATGCCGGGTCACGCGAAGATGGAGCGCAAAGAAGGCGCGGTCTGCGCGGCGCCATTCGGCAGCGCGAGTATCTTGCCGATTACCTGGATGTACATCCGCATGATGGGCGGCGAAGGCCTCAAGCGCGCCTCGCAACTGGCGATCCTCAACGCCAACTACATTTCCCGTCGTCTGGAAGAGCACTACCCCGTGCTGTACACCGGCAGCAACGGCCTGGTCGCCCACGAATGCATTCTCGACCTGCGCCCGCTGAAGGAAACCAGCGGCATCAGCGTTGATGACGTTGCCAAGCGCCTGATCGACTTCGGTTTCCACGCCCCGACCATGTCCTTCCCGGTCGCGGGTACGTTGATGATCGAGCCGACCGAAAGCGAATCGAAAGAGGAGCTGGACCGCTTCTGCGACGCGATGATCAAGATCCGCGAAGAAATCCGCGCGGTCGAAAGCGGCGCACTGGACAAGGACGACAACCCGCTGAAAAACGCGCCGCACACCGCTGCAGAACTGGTGGGCGAATGGAGCCATCCGTACAGCCGCGAGCAGGCCGTCTACCCGGTGGCGTCGTTGATCGAAGGCAAATACTGGCCGCCGGTCGGTCGCGTTGACAACGTGTTCGGCGACCGCAACCTGGTCTGCGCCTGCCCGTCGATCGAAGACTACGCTTAAAAAAGCCACGAGCCCCAAGCCGCGAGCGACAAGTAAAGGCCGATCAGCCTTTGTTTGCGGCTTGTAGCTTGCGACTTGCTACTGCTTTACCTCCCGGAACCCCATCATGTCGCTGAGCGTATTTGACCTGTTCAAGATCGGCATTGGTCCCTCCAGCTCTCATACGGTGGGCCCGATGCGAGCCGCGGCGCGTTTTGCCGAAGGCTTGCAGCGCGATGGCCTGCTGGAAACCATCATATGCGTGAAAGTCGAGCTGTACGGCTCCCTCGGTGCCACCGGCAAAGGCCACGGCAGCGACAAGGCCGTGTTACTGGGCCTTGAAGGTGAGCACCCGGACACCGTCGATACCGAAACCGTTGCGGCGCGCCTGCAGCAGATTCGCAGCAGCGAGCGCCTGAACCTGCTCGGCCAGCACAGCATCGAATTCATCGAAAAGCATCACTTGGCGATGATTCGCAAGCCCTTGGCCTACCATCCCAATGGCATGATTTTCCGTGCCTTCGATGCCTCCGGCATACAGGTCCGCAGCCGCGAGTACTACTCCGTCGGCGGCGGCTTCGTGGTGGATGAGGACGCGGCTGGCGCGGATCGCATCGTGGAGGACCAGACGCCGCTGGTGTATCCCTTCAAAACTGCACGGGACCTGATGGTGCATTGCACTGCCAGCGGTCTTTCCATCAGCCAGATCATGCTGGCGAATGAAGCCGCGTGGCGCCCCGAAGCCGAAACCCGTCAGGGCCTGTTGCACATCTGGCAGGTCATGCAGGACTGCGTCGAGGCGGGTTGCCGCAACGAAGGCATTTTGCCGGGTGGCCTGAAGGTCAAACGGCGTGCGGCGGCGCTGCATCGCCAGCTGTGCAAAAACCCGGAAGCCGCGCTGCGCGATGCGTTGTCGGTGCTCGACTGGGTCAACCTGTACGCGCTGGCGGTCAACGAAGAAAACGCCAACGGCGGCCGTGTGGTCACCGCGCCCACCAACGGCGCGGCCGGGATCATCCCGGCGGTGCTGCATTACTACATGCGCTTCATCACCGGGGCGAACGAGGACGGCGTCGTGCGTTTCCTGCTCACGGCGGCGGCCATCGGCATTCTTTACAAGGAGAACGCGTCGATCTCCGGCGCCGAAGTTGGCTGTCAGGGCGAAGTCGGGGTGGCCTGCTCCATGGCGGCCGGCGCCCTGTGCGAAGTCTTGGGCGGCAACGTTCAACAGGTGGAAAACGCCGCTGAAATCGGCATGGAACACAACCTCGGCCTGACCTGCGACCCGATTGGCGGTCTCGTTCAAGTGCCATGCATCGAGCGCAACGCCATGGGCTCGGTGAAGGCCATCAACGCGGTGCGCATGGCCTTGCGCGGCGACGGCCAGCACTTTGTCTCGCTGGATAAAGTGATCCGCACCATGCGCCAGACCGGCGCCGACATGAAAAGCAAATACAAGGAAACAGCCCGTGGCGGGCTGGCCGTGAACATTATCGAGTGCTGACATCAGCCCGAATTCATAGGGTCCCCTGCCCTGCGCGGGGAACCCGGAACCGCTTTCAAGGAGTGACCCATGACCACCGAATTGCTGAAGACCCCGCTCAATGCCCTGCACCGTGAACTCGGCGCGAAGATGGTCGAGTTCGCCGGCTACGACATGCCCGTTCAGTACCCCGCTGGCGTCATGAAAGAACACCTGCACACCCGCGATCAGGCCGGCCTGTTCGACGTTTCGCACATGGGTCAGATCCTGTTGACCGGCGCGAACGCAGCGAAAGCGCTGGAAACCCTGGTGCCCGTGGACATCATCGATCTGCCGGTCGGCATGCAGCGCTACGCGATGTTCACCAACGAGAACGGCGGCATTCTCGACGACCTGATGGTTGCCAATCTGGGTAACGATCAGCTCATGCTGGTGGTCAACGCCGCCTGCAAGAACCAAGACCTGGCGCACCTGCAGCAACACATCGGTAGCCAGTGCGAGATCACGCCGCTGTTCAACGAACGCGCATTGCTCGCGCTGCAAGGCCCGTACGCTGTCACCGCACTGGCGCGGCTGGCGCCGGAAGTCGCGAAAATGACCTTCATGCAGTACACCTCGGCGAGGATCGACGGCATCGACTGCTACGTCAGCCGCTCGGGCTACACCGGTGAAGACGGCTACGAGATTTCAGTGCCGGCAGATCAGGCGGAAGCCCTGGCACGTCGACTGCTCGCGGAGCCCGAAGTGGCGCCGATCGGCCTGGGCGCGCGCGACTCGCTGCGACTGGAAGCCGGGCTGTGCCTCTACGGCCATGATATGGACACCGACACCACGCCGATCGAAGCCAGCCTGCTGTGGGCGATTTCCAAGGCTCGTCGTGCCGATGGTGCACGTCCAGGCGGCTTCCCCGGTGCCGACAAGATCTTCGCCCAGCACCAAAGCGGTGCGGCGCGCAAACGTGTCGGCCTGCTGCCACAGGAACGCACACCCGTGCGAGAAGGCGCTGAAATCGTCGATGCCGATGGAAAGACCATCGGGACTGTCTGCAGCGGCGGTTTCGGCCCGACGCTGAGCGCGCCATTGGCGATGGGCTATGTCGACGCCAGTTTCACCGCGCTGGAAACACCGGTGTGGGCAATCGTCCGCGGCAAGAAAGTCCCGATGCAAGTGACAAAAACTCCTTTCGTTCCGCCACGTTACTTCCGCGGCTAAGTAACATCGTCAAAAAATGCGGCACCGCAACAGTGCATAAAACTGTGCGAGTGCCGCAGTCGGGCGCCAATGTTTACAACCGTTAAACTGTCAAAATATTGAACTTAGATACCCCTCTAAACATTAAAAACTATCGATCTTGCGAACGTGGTTAATGTTTTCAAAAAAGCCGAAAACCCCTATGAACACTGGCCCAGCCGGGGCTTGTTTTTTCGACGAGAGTTAGCGTAGAGTTTCCCGGACTGTGTTTGCATGGGTCGCTGGGATCGTGACCCGGGCAGTAGCGCCAAAAGCAATGCTACATCCCGCTCTACGTTTCTTCTTCCTGCAACCAGCCCAGTACTCTTTCCCGTGAAAGAGGCTGTCATTAATTTAATGCGTCAAGGAATAAGAAAATGTCTACACGTCAGAGCGGCACCGTTAAGTGGTTTAACGATGAAAAAGGTTTTGGTTTTATCACTCCTGAAAGCGGTCCGGATCTGTTCGTCCACTTCCGCGCTATTCAGGGCAACGGCTTCAAAAGTCTGAAGGAAGGCCAGAAAGTGACGTTCGTCGCAGTGCAGGGCCAAAAAGGCATGCAGGCTGACGAAGTACAAGCTGAAGCCTGATCAGCCGACGCAAAAAGCCCCTGATGGCCAACATCAGGGGCTTTTTTATGCCTGCGATTCCGTAAACTGCCGCTCCCGTGTGAATGAGCGCCGCCATGACCTCAGTTAACCATGATGCCCAGATGTTACGCCCTCGGGGCGACTTTCCCCCCGCTGGATTGGGCCGGCGCATGGCTGCGATCAGCTACGACGCGCTGCTGTGCGTGGCATTGCTGATGGTCATTACATTTATCTACAAGCTGGCCTGGATGGGCTTTATCGGCGAAGCCAGACTGCGCCAGCTCTCCGAGTCCGGTGCGCTCGACGCCGACCCGCTGCTGTCCTCGATTCTGCTGGTGACGCTGTTCGGCTTCTTCGCCAAATTCTGGACCCATGGGGGCCAGACGCTGGGCATGCAGGTCTGGGGGATACGCGTGCAGAACGCCGACGGAACGGCCATCAGCCTGTGGCAAGCGCTGCTGCGCTTCGTCGTCGCCATCGCATCGTGGCTGTGTGTCGGGCTGGGTTTCTTCTGGAGCCTGATCGACAAACAGAAACGCTGCTGGCATGACCTGTATTCCGAGACGCAACTGGTGCGGGTGCCCCGCACCAGGAAGTGAACCCTCTGCATCTCGCCCACAAAAAAGCCGACCCTGGGGTCGGCTTTTCATAGCGAGGTGAATATCAGCCCGCGCGGCGCAGCAACCAGATCCCCGCCAGGGCGCACACTCCCGCCGGCACCAGCACCGCGAAGAGTGGCGAGAAACCGAATACAAGGCTCGACGGGCCCAGCAGGTCCTGAGCGATGCGGAAGGTGAAGCCCACGAGCACGCCCGTGAACACCCGTTGTCCCAGCGTCACCGAGCGCAACGGACCGAAGATGAAGGAAATCGCCATCAGCACCAGCGCCACGGTCACCAGCGGCTGCAGAATCTTGGTGTAGAACGCCAGCCAGTAACGACCGTTGTTCAAGCCCTGATCGGCGAGATAACGCGCGTAACCATAGAGGCCAGTCATCGACAGCGACTCCGGCGGCAGCACCACCGTGCTCAGCAACTGCGGGCTCAACGCGACGTTCCAGCGCTCTTCGGGTGCGGTGACCACTTCGGTGCGACCGTCGTGGAAGACCGTCGTGGTGACGTCCTTCAGCAACCAGTAATCGGTCTTGAAGTTGGCTTGCTTGGCAAAACTCGACGTCAGCATGTGGCGCTGGTCGTCGAAATGGTAACGGGTCACGCCATACAGGAGGCCGTTCGGTTGCACCGTGTTGATGTGGATGAACTCCTCACCCTGACGGTGCCACAGACCGTGTTTGGCGCTCTGGGCGTCGCCGGTGCCTTGAGCCAGCGAGCGCGCGGCCTGGGCTGAGGCTTCGGTCACCGGCGCGACGTACTCGCCGATCAACAGCCCGGCAACCATCAACACCAGCATGGGTTTCATGACCGCCCAAACGATACGGCCGATCGACACACCGGCGGCACGCATGATCGTCAGTTCGCTGCTGCTCGCCAGCGCGCCGAGACCGATCAGGCAACCGATCAGCGCAGCCATCGGCAGCATGTCGTAGAGGCGACGCGGCGCCGTCATCACGACAAAACTGCCAGCGTCCCAGAAGGTATAGGTATCGCTGATGTCGGCCATTTCATCGATGAAGGCAAACAGCGAGGCCAGTCCGAGGATGATCCCCAGTACCGCCAGAATCGCCATGAACACGCTTTTGCCGATGTAACGATCGAGCTTAACCATGAGCCACCCCCGACACGCTGCGGCGACTCGCGATCTTCAGGCGCAGAGGCTCCCAGTAGAGCAACCCCAGCCCGATGGACAGAAACAGCGCATGCACCCACCACAGGCCGAGGCCCATCGGGATCTTGCCCTTCTCCAGCGCACCGCGCGCGGCGATGAGGATGGTGAGATAGGCCATATAAAGAAGAATCGCCGGAAGGAGCTTGAGGAAGCGGCCCTGACGCGGGTTGACCCGTGCCAGCGGCACCGCCATCAGCGTCACGATGAACACCAGAATCGGCAGCGAGACCCGCCACTGCAGCTCGGCCCGGTTGCGCAGGCTGTCTTCGCCGGTCAGCAATTCGCTGGTGGAGATGGCATCGCGGTCAGTGACCTCATCGCTGATGTCCGGCTTGGGCAGCAAGGCGCCATAGGTGTCGTATTTGATCGCGCGGTAATCGGCCTGGCCGGGGTTGCCGTCGTAGCGATAGCCGTTATCGAGAATCAGGTAGCGCGTGCCGTCAGGTTTGATTTCCTGCCGGCCTTTTTCCGCGACCAGCACGGTGATGCCGTGGTCTTTCTTCTCGTCGAGCTTCTTCTCGGAAATGAACACGCCGCCCAGGTTGATGCGATCGTCGCTCATGGTCTCGGTGTAGGTCACCCGGCTGCCGTCACGCAGAAGCTGGAAACGACCCGGCACCAGGGTGTCGAATTCGGTCATCGCGTCCTGCTTGTTGATCAGCAACTGGAACTGGGTCGCGCCCTGGGGGGCGAGGCTGAAGCTGAGCCAGGCCACCAGCAATGAAACCAGCGCAGCCGGCGCGAGGGTAATCAGTAGCAGGCGTTGCTGGCTCATACCGGTGGCGGCGAGCACGGTCATTTCGCTTTCGAGGTACAACCGGCCATAGGCCAGGAGAATCCCGAGGAACAACCCCAGAGGAAGGATCAGTTGCAGGAAGCCCGGCAGACGGAACCCCATGATCAGAAACAGCACACCCGGATCGAGTGCGCCCGATGCGGCCTGGGCCAGGTATTTGATGAAGCGGCCACTCATGATGATTACCAGCAGCACGGCACTGACAGCGCTCAGGGTAACCAGCACTTCTCGGGACAGGTAACGGAAGACAATCAAACCAGACACTCCAGGGTTGTCACGCTAAGGCGGCATGACAATGAAATGAATCAGCCATGATGCGCGCGACGGCGTACCACCAAAAAAATATGCGGCATTATCCTGTGATTGGGTGTGTCTGTCACTGCGCGCGCGGGATACTTCTGCAACCGGCACACGCGCGCACCCGGACGGGGTTGTCATCCATTGGCTCGCAGGGTCAAACTGCGGGCCTTGCCGCAGGCATGCCGGTGTAAATACCTCTGCGCCGCTGCCGAGCCGTGTGCTCAAGTGCGATAACTCACAGTTTATTCGGGGACCCCGACATGGAATTGGTTGTTAAAAGCGTCAGTGCAGAAACCTTGAAGACCGCCACACTGGTGGTCGCCGTCGGTGAAGGCCGCACGCTGAGCGACACCGCGAACACCCTCGACACCCTGAGCGGCGGCGCCATCAGCGCTGTTCTCAAGCGCGGCGACCTGTCGGGCAAGATCGGCCAGAGCCTGTTGCTGCACAGCCTGCCCAACCTGAAAGCCGAACGCGTGTTGCTGGTCGGGTCGGGCAAAGAGCCGGAACTGAACGATCGCCAATTCCGCAAAATCATCAGCGGCGCGCTCAGCACCCTGAAAAGCTTGGGTGGGGTTGATGCCGCCTTCGCCCTCGATCAACTGAACGTCAAAAATCGCGACGTGTATGGCAAGAATCGCCTGCTGGTCGAATCCCTGGCCGACGGCGAATACGTTTTTGATCGCTTCAAGAGTCAGAAAGTCGATCCCCGCGCCCTGAAAAAAGTCACCCTGCTGACCGCCAAGGCCAACGTCGCCGACGTCGAGCGCGCGGCCAAGCACGCACAGGCCATCGCTGCCGGCATGGCTGTGACCCGCGACCTGGGCAACATGCCGCCGAACATCTGCCACCCGACCTACCTGGGCGAGCAAGCCAAGGCGATGGGCAAAGCCAACAAGGGCCTCAAAGTCGAAGTCTTCGATGAGAAAGACATCGAAAAGCTGGGCATGGGTTCGTTCCTGGCGGTCGGTCAAGGCAGCGCTCAGCCGCCACGCCTGATCGTCATGCAGTACTCCAACGGCAAGAAAAGCGAAAAGCCATTCGTGCTGGTGGGCAAGGGCATCACCTTCGACACCGGCGGCATCAGCCTCAAGCCGGGCCTGGGCATGGACGAAATGAAATTCGACATGTGCGGCGCCGCAAGTGTGTTCGGCACGTTGAACGCCGTGCTTGAACTGCAACTGCCAATCAATCTGGTGTGCATCGTCGCAGCGGCTGAAAACATGCCGAGCGGCAACGCCACGCGTCCGGGCGACATCGTCAAGACCATGAGCGGCCAGACCGTCGAGATCCTCAACACCGACGCCGAAGGCCGTCTGGTGCTGTGCGATGCGCTGACCTACGCCGAACGCTTCAAGCCACAGGCCGTGATCGACATCGCCACGCTTACCGGCGCTTGCGTTGTCGCGCTGGGCGGTCACACCTCCGGCCTGCTGGGCAACAGCGATGCGTTGATCACTCAAGTGCTGGAAGCCGGCAAACGCGCCGACGATCGCGCCTGGCAGCTGCCGTTGTTCGATGAGTATCAGGAGCAACTGGACAGCCCATTTGCCGACATCGCCAACATCGGCGGTCCGAAAGCCGGCACCATCACCGCGGCGTGCTTCCTCTCGCGCTTCGCCAAAGCCTACGAGTGGGCGCATCTGGACATCGCCGGCACGGCATGGCTGAGCGGCGGCAAGGACAAAGGCGCCACGGGCCGTCCGGTTCCGCTGCTGACCCAGTACCTGATCGACCGCGCTGGCGTTTAAGCCGCTGCAAACGCGCCGGCCTCCCCGGTCGTCGCGTCCAGCGTTCTGGAATCACCCATGACCCAAGTCGATTTCTACATTCTGCCGAGTGCCGACCCCGTCGCGCGCCTGGACTTCGCCTGCAAACTCACCGACAAGGCCTGGCGCCTCGGCCATCGGGTGTACCTGCATTGCAGCGATGCCGGGCAACGCGAGGAACTGGACGCCCGACTGTGGCGCTTCCGGGGCGAAGCGTTCGTTCCCCATGGCGCGGTCGAAGACGACCAGGACGCACCCGTGGCGCTGGGTATCGGCAGCGACCCCGGCCAACATCAGGATCTGCTGGTCAATCTTGACCTGCGCATCCCGGACTTCTTCAAACGATTCGCGCGTGTCGCCGAGATCGTTGTCGAGGATCCCGCCATTCGCCTCGCGGCGCGCGAGAGTTTTCGCTTCTACCGCGAACAGGGCTATCCTCTGCAAGATCACCGGCTGCAGCGTCTTTGAGCACACGATGGATAATTCAAAACACCTGAAAGATTCAGCACACCTGCTGGATGACCTCGAGTCCATTCGCCAGCTGTTGGGCGATGATCCGGCCCATCCACCCCTGCTGACCGAGTCCGTGCACAGCGACGAGCAGATCCCGCTGCTGTTCGACGTGGTCACCGGCCAGGTCGTGACCCTCGATGAGCACGAAGCCGACATCGACAATATTCCCCTGCTCACCCCCGAGCCGGTTGCGGCGACACCTCCCGCGCCAGCTGCCCACGCATCTAGCGCGTCGAGCGCCAAAGCACCGAATGCAGAGGCGCTGCTGCACCTGGACGCCGAGCTGCGTGCCGCCGCGCAGTTGATCATGCAAGACGTGATCGATGATTTCGCCCCGCACATCGAGAACGAGATCAAACGCCGCCTTGATGCGCGAATGGAACGGCTGCTGAGTCAATACAACAACTGAAGCTGTCTTCTGCCCCGACCCGGAACGTGCGCAAGCACAGTCCTACAGATGCCCGCGATGATTCCGGGCATCACCGCTCGTAGCACCCGACCTACCGCTTGTAGCTTGACGCCGCCTTGAAAAGCTATACTCGTCGGCTTTTCCGACTCAAAGCAGATCAGGTTCCCGCCTCGCATGGACAAGACCTACCAGCCGCACGCCATCGAATCTTCCTGGTACCAGACCTGGGAGTCCGAAAACTATTTCGCTCCGCAAGGCGCGGGCGACTCGTACACCATCATGATTCCGCCGCCGAACGTCACCGGCAGCCTCCACATGGGGCACGGTTTCAATAACGCGATCATGGACGCCCTGATCCGCTTCCGACGCATGCAGGGTCGCAACACCCTGTGGCAGCCAGGCACCGACCACGCCGGTATCGCCACGCAGATGCTGGTGGAGCGCCAACTCGAAGCCTTGGGTCAGAGCCGTCACGATCTGGGTCGCGACAAATTTCTCGAAAAAGTCTGGGAATGGAAGGATCAGTCCGGTGGCAACATCAGCCGCCAGATCCGTCGCCTGGGCTCGTCGGTCGACTGGAGCCGTGAGCGCTTCACGATGGACGACGGCTTGTCCGAAGCGGTTAAAGAGGCGTTCGTGCGACTGCATGAAGACGGCCTGATTTACCGTGGCAAACGTCTGGTCAACTGGGACACCAAGCTGCACACCGCGATCTCCGACCTCGAAGTGGAAAACCACGACGAGAAGGGGCATCTGTGGAACCTGCGCTACCCCTTGGCCGATGGCGCGAAGACCGCTGAAGGTCTGGACTATCTGATCGTCGCCACGACCCGTCCGGAAACCATGCTCGGCGACGCCGCCGTCGCCGTGAACCCGAACGACGAGCGCTACAAGGCGCTGATCGGCAAGTTCGTCGAGCTGCCGCTGGTAGGTCGTCGCATCCCGATCATCGCGGACGACTACTGCGACCCTGAATTCGGCACCGGCTGCGTGAAGATCACCCCGGCCCACGACTTCAACGACTACGACGTCGGCAAGCGCCACAACCTGCCGCTGCTGAACATCTTCGACAAGAACGCTGCCGTGCTGCCCGCTGCCCAGGTGTTCAACCTCGACGGCACGCTGAACGACACCGTAGACGGCACCCTCCCCGCCGAATACGCCGGCCTCGACCGCTTCGAAGCACGCAAGCAGATCGTGGCTGCGTTCGACGCCGCCGGGCTGCTGGTCAGCGTCGACGACCACGGTTTGAAAGTACCTAAGGGCGACCGCTCCGGGACCATTATCGAGCCGTGGCTGACGGATCAGTGGTACGTGTCGACCAAGCCGCTGGCTGAACCGGCCATCGCCGCCGTTGAAGACGGCCGCATCGCCTTTGTGCCCAAGCAGTACGAGAACATGTACTTCTCGTGGATGCGCGACATTCAGGACTGGTGCATCAGCCGCCAACTCTGGTGGGGCCACCGCATTCCAGCCTGGTACGACGAGTCCGGCAAGGTTTACGTCGGCCGCGACGAGGCCGAAGTCCGCGCCAAGCACAATCTGGGTCCTGACGTTGCCCTGCAACAGGACAACGACGTGCTCGACACCTGGTTCAGTTCCGGCCTGTGGACCTTCTCCACCCTGGGCTGGCCGGAGCAGACCGACTTCCTGAAAACCTTCCACCCGACCGACGTGCTGGTTACCGGTTTCGACATCATTTTCTTCTGGGTTGCCCGGATGATCATGCTCACCATGCATCTGGTGAAGAACGAAGACGGTACGGCGCAGGTGCCGTTCAAGACCGTTTATGTCCACGGCCTTGTGCGTGATGGTCAGGGCCAGAAGATGTCCAAGTCCAAGGGCAACGTCCTTGATCCGCTGGATATCATCGACGGCATCGAGCTTGAAGCCCTGGTGCAGAAACGCACCTCCGGCATGATGCAGCCCAAGCTGGCCAAGAAGATCGAGAAGCAGACTCGCGACGAATTCGCCGACGGCATCGCCAGCTACGGCACCGATGCCCTGCGCTTCACCTTCTGCTCGCTGGCCTCCACCGGCCGTGACATCAAGTTCGACATGGGTCGCGTCGAAGGCTATCGCAACTTCTGCAACAAGATCTGGAACGCCGCGCGGTACGTGCTCGACAAGGGCGAAGACTGCGGTCAGAACGGCGAAGCGTTCGAGCTCTCGCTGCCGGATCGCTGGATCATCTCGCAGCTGCAACGCACTGAAGCCGAAGTGACCCGTCAGCTGGATCAATTCCGTTTCGACCTCGCGGCCCAGGCGCTGTACGAGTTCATCTGGAACCAGTATTGCGACTGGTACCTGGAGCTGTCCAAGCCGGTTCTGTGGGACGAGACGGCGCCGATCGAACGTCAGCGTGGCACTCGTCGCACGCTGGTGCGCGTGCTGGAAGTCGCACTGCGTCTGGCCCATCCGTTCATGCCCTTCATCACCGAAGAAATCTGGCAGCGTCTTGCGCCGCTGGCCGGCATCGAAGGCAAGACCATCATGCTGCAACCGTGGCCGGTGGCGAACGATGCGCGCATCGACGTTGCGGCCGAAGGCGACATCGAATGGCTCAAAAGCCTGATGCTCGGCGTGCGCAACATCCGTGGCGAAATGAACATCGGCCCGGGCAAGCCGCTGCAGTTGTTCCTCAAAAACGTCAGCGCCGAAGACCAGCGCCGCCTGAACGAGAACGAGCACCTGCTGAAGAAGCTGGCCAAGCTTGAAGCGTTCACCGTGCTGGAAGCCGGCGCCGAAGCACCGCTGTCCGCGACCGCGCTGGTCGGTGAGATGGAAGTGCTGGTGCCGATGGCCGGCCTGATCGACAAGGACGCCGAACTGGCGCGTCTGGACAAGGAAATCCAGCGTCTGCAGGGCGAAGTGCAGCGGGTTGGCGGCAAGCTGTCCAATGCCGCGTTCGTCGACAAGGCGCCGCCTGAGGTGATCGCCAAGGAACGCGCGAAGATGGCCGAAGCCGAACAGGCGCTGGGCAAACTGGCCGAGCAGCACGCCCGCATCGCGAGTTTGTAACCCGACCAAATCAGCCGGCCTGAATCGCAGGCCGGTTGACGACCATGACCCCTGTAGGCGTGAGCGTGCTCGCGATAGCGGTAAGTCAGCAACCTAACCGTTGACTGACACACGGTTATCGCGAGCAAGCTCACGTCTACAGGGGTTGTGCTTTCACGAGAATCGCATCACCGATGACCAGCCCCGACGCCCCCAAGCCCCAACGCAACACCCCACGCAAGAAAGCCAAACCTGCTCAACAGGCCAAGCCTGCCGCGCCGCGTGAGAAAGCCACCCTGCACCCGCGCAACCGCCATCAGGGCCATTACGACTTTCCGCGCCTGATCAAAAGCAGCCCCGAACTGGGCAAGTTCGTGATCCTCAATCCCTATGGAAAGGAAAGCATCGACTTCGCCAATCCGGCCGCGGTGCGGGTGTTCAACCGCGCCTTGCTCAAAGCG
Organism: Pseudomonas sp. PS02290; assembly: GCF_029960075.1. NCBI lineage: Bacteria > Pseudomonadati > Pseudomonadota > Gammaproteobacteria > Pseudomonadales > Pseudomonadaceae > Pseudomonas > Pseudomonas sp. PS02290. The sequence goes on along the minus strand of NZ_JASCOY010000021.1, from coordinate 31,092 downwards.
TTCTACGGCATCGCCCATTGGGATATTCCGGCGGACTACCTCTGCCCGCCAATCCCGGGGCGTGCGGACTACCTGCACTTTCTCGCCGACCTGCTGGCAGAGCGCAACGAGGGCGTCATCCCGCGCGGCACGTCTGTCACAGCGCTGGACATCGGCACCGGCGCCAACTGCATCTATCCGCTGATCGGTCAGGGCGAATACGGCTGGTCGTTCATGGGCTCGGACATCGACAAGATCGCCCTGGCCTCGGCGACGACCATCGTCAAAGCCAACGGCTTGAGCAAGAGCATCAGCTTCCGGGAGCAGACCAACCCCAAACACATCCTGATTCACCTGCTGCAGCCCGATGAGCGCTTCGACCTAAGCGTGTGTAACCCGCCCTTCCACGCCTCGGCTGAGGAAGCGTTAAGCGGCAGCCAGCGTAAATGGCGAGCCCTCGGCAAGGCAGACCCAAAACGCAAGTTGCCGGTGCTGAATTTCGGCGGCCAGGCGGCGGAGCTGTGGTGCGAGGGTGGCGAGGCACGGTTTGTGACGCAATTGATCAGCGAAAGCGCTCAGGTGGCGGCGCAGGTGTTGTGGTTCAGCACGCTGGTGTCCAAGGCTTCGAACCTGCCGCTGATTCAAAGCGCGCTGAAAAAAGCCGGTGCCGTTGAAAGTCAGACGGTGGAGATGGGCCAGGGTCAGAAACAGAGCCGCTTCGTTGCCTGGACCTTCCAGGACAAGACGCAGCAAGCCGCCTGGAAGGCGACACGTTGGGTTTCACCGCGCTAGGACGCCAGCGACCGAAGCGATAACCGAATCGCAGGCACAAAAAAACCGTGTCCGGATCGCTCCGTCACACGGTTTCCTCAACCAAGCAGCGTTTTCGCTTACTTGTTGACCGAGTCAGTCAGCACTTTGGCTGGTACGAACTTGACGACTTTCTTGGCAGCGATTTCGATGGCTGCGCCAGTCGAAGGGTTGCGGCCGGTGCGTGCTGGACGCTCGGTGACTTTCAGTTTGCCGATGCCTGGCAGAGTGATTTCACTACCGTTTTCCAGTTGGTCAGCGACGATTTGACCCAATTGGTCGAGAGCGTTGCGCGCGGTGGTTTTAGGCGCGTCGATAGCTTCTGCGATATCGGCGATCAATTGGTCTTTAGTCAGAGCCATGGTGGTGTTCCTTCCCTATCAAATTCGAATGGTTTGCAGAGTGTGGTACAGACGCGAAATGTAGATACTGTAAACGGCCTTTGGTTCGGCCGAACGCCCACAAACTGCACGCCTGGCGCGCTTGGGCGCTCAGGACCGGGCAAAACTAGCACAGCGCAACGCAAATATCCGCCCCTACCTACCCATTTGGTCAGCTTTATCGCCCATGAGGCGTAAAAAAGTCATATTAATCGACCGAGGTCAGCGTTTTCGGCCCTTCCAGAGCGTTCCGCCCCCCGTCTGCGGTACACTTGCCGACTTTCGCACGGGCCTGGTCTGGTCCCGTTCAGTTACCCTTCAGCAGCCGAGAAATCCATGCCGATCCGTCACGCCATCGTCCACCTGATCGACAAAAAACCTGACGGCACGCCCGCCGTGCTCCACGCCCGGGACTCGGAACTCGCCGAATCCCAAGCCATCGAGAACATGCTGGCAGACCTCAACGAGAGCTATAACGCCAAACAAGGCAAAGCGTGGGGGCTGTTTCATGCCGAGTCCGGCGCGCACCCGTTCAGTGGCTGGCTGAAGGAATACCTGGATCAGGGCAAGGATTTCACCCAGTTCAGCCGCATCGCGGTCGAGCATCTGCAGAAGCTGATGGAAGAGTCGAACCTGTCGGTCGGTGGCCACGTGCTGTTTGCGCACTACCAGCAGGGCATGACCGAATACCTGGCGATCGCGCTGCTGCACCACAGTGAAGGCGTGGCGGTGAACGAAGCGCTGGACGTGACGCCCTCCCGGCATCTGGATCTGGGTCAGCTGCACCTTGCAGCCCGGATCAACATTTCCGAGTGGCAGAACAACAAGGCGTCCAAGCAGTACATCTCATTCATCAAGGGCAAGAACGGCAAGAAGGTTTCCGAGTACTTCCGCGACTTCATCGGCTGCCAGGAAGGCGTCGACGGACCGGGCGAGACCCGCACCCTGCTCAAGGCATTCAGTGATTTCGTCGAGAGCGAAGACCTGCCAGAAGAATCGACCCGCGAGAAGACCAAGGCGCTGGTCGACTACGCCAGCAGCCAGAGCAAAATGGGCGAGCCCATCGCTCTGGAAGAGCTGTCCGGCCTGATCGACGAGGACCGCCCGCGGGCCTTCTACGATCACATCCGCAACAAGGATTACGGCCTGTCGCCCGAGATTCCTGCGGATAAGCGCACGCTGAGTCAGTTCCGTCGGTTCACTGGCCGTGCCGAAGGCCTGTCGATCAGCTTTGAAGCGCACCTGCTGGGCGACAAGATCGAGTACGACGAAGAGAAAGGCACGCTGATCATCAAGGGACTGCCGACCCAGCTGACCGATCAGCTTAAACGCCGCTAAACGTTGCCGAGGAGCCGAGACCCGAATGTTCGTTCGTACCCTGAAGAAGTTCTTGCTCATCATGTTGGTGGTGGTCGTGTACCAGAACTGGGGCAAGATCGAAAACCTGGTTCACCCCTCCTCAGCTTTATCGGAGCACGCGCAGGCCAACGCCAAGGTGACGTTGTACGCCACCGACTGGTGCGGCTACTGCAAACAGACACGGCGTTTTCTCGACAGCCAGGGCATTCGCTACACCGAGTTCGATATCGAAAAAGACGCTGCAGGCCGCAAGGCCTATGAAGCGCTCGGCGGTCGCGGCATTCCTCTGATCGACGTAAACGGCACGCTGATCAGAGGCTTCAGCGAAGAGCAGATTCTCGCTGCACTCAAGTAGCATCGGGTAACAACTGTCACAACTGACAGTCACGACAACTTCGCGCCACCAGCCACATCAATCCGCAATTAAAACAAAGCGATTATCAGGCATCGCGATAAGCCCGGCATTGCACCGGGCTTATTTGCGCATGAGGTGTTTAAACAGCCTTGATTTGAAAACCGAAGCGCGGGAAGTGCACATGCACGGTGCCGGCGCGGTCGTCTTCGCGGCGCAGGATAATTTCTTCACGGCCGCTGAATACCAACTCTCCCTCCACTGCGTTAACGCCGTAATCCACGGCAGACACGGTGACCTGCTGACCGACAGTAAAACCATTGGGATCGGTGAAATCTTCATCGGGCACCGGCGCCGGGGTAGCCGCACGCGCGATTTCAACCGCGTCGCCCGAACTCAATTCACTCGGTGCGCCATGACCGAATGCAATAACGCGCTCGTACCAGCTCAACACCGCCGGATAGGCATCGACCAGTGGGGACGTGACAGGGGTTTGTTTGAGGAACCACAGGGTGTGGGCCACCGAGAAATCGGCAATCGAGGGCGCGCCCAACAGGAAATCACCGTTGCGCTCAAGCTGGGTCTCCAGACGCGCCATCAGCGTCGGCCATTGATGCTGCGCCACTTCCAGTGGCACACGATTGGCGCTGCCGCCCTCGAAGAACGTGGCGCGGTCGGCAACGAATGCCTTCACAGCCTCAGGCGGAACCTTGGCGAAACGCACAGCGAGGGAGGCCGGTTGAAACACCAGACTGACCGCGTGCAGGAACAGCACCGAATCCGCCCACGCCGCGAGCCCCGCCGCGGTGAACTCCTGGCCTTCGGGATAAAACGTGGGTGACGATTTTTCCTGCTCCAGGCGCCGGGCGATCAACGCGGTGTCGCAATAAATGTCGGCGCCTGCTTGCAGGACGGGGGTTTTGCGATAGCCGCCGGTGAGGGGCATGAGGTCGGGCTTGGGCATGATCGACGGGATGTTGACCGAGCGCCATGACAGGCCTTTGAAGCCCAGCATCAGACGGGCTTTTTCGGCGAACAGGGACGTTGGATAGTGGTGAAGAATCAACTCAGACATGCTTCGGGCCATCCGCAGGGAGAAACCACCAGCTTATCCCCCCGAAGCCCCACGGCATACCCGCTCAGGGTGATGGCGCGGCATCACTCGGCTGGATGTAGCCTGCGGCCAGGCACTCCTTGGCGCTTTTGCGCAGCTTTTTGATCAACCGCTCCTGCCGCAATGCGTCGCCCTTGTCGCGGCAGGCCTCCACATACACCAGCGCCACCGCCGGGCTCGAGCTGAAGAAGCGCGCACCTTTACCGCTTTGGTGCTGGGCGAATCGGCGCTGCGGATCATTGCTGATGCCGCAGTACAACGAACCGTTGGCCGCGCGCACCAGATACACGAACCAGGATTTGACCGGCACGGCTTCGGGCACGGGTGCGGTGGCGATTTCGGCTTCAGACATGCGGGACCGTGGACCAGTAGCGAGGGGAACGGATTCTATCAAGCGTCAGCGACTGGCCTGAAAAGCCTTCAGCCCTTTCTGGCCCTGCGCACGGATGGCGTTTTGCACAAGCGGCGTCCAGCCCAGTAATACGCCCTTTGTGCCGAGGGCCTGACGCGACCAGCGCCACAGATCGAACTGATCGTGGTGTTCGCAGATCTTGCCGTCGCGAAAAACAAACCGCGCCTGAATGTCGTTGACCACCGTACGACCGGTCTGGCTGAACAGGTAGGTCGCGACCCAGTGTGCAGCGCCGGTCGTGGCATCGGCACGGACGTGGTCGAACACCACCGAGAAGTCACGGGCGCGGGAGGTCAGCATGCGCCACATATCGCCGGCATCCTGCCCGTGCAACTGGCCAAACACCGGGTCGGAAAACACCACGTCTTCGCTGTAGCACGCGGCCATCGCCTCGGCGTCCAGACGGCTGAACGCCTCGTAAAAGCGCGTAATCAGCGCGCTGTTGTGTTCGCTGGTAAAGGTCTCGCTCATGGGAACGCCGTCCATGGAAATAGGATGCCTGCACGATAAGCGGCCGCACCGTGGTTTGCACGGGCATTCGCAGGGGAAAAAATGTCAGCCCTCAGATTTTCTCGCTCGTGACACCCACGTAAAGCGCGCGCCCGGCGCCGAGACCGGCGATGATCGCGGCGACGCCGATGATGCCGAAGATCCAGCCGACCGAGTCCCAGTTGCCGGTCCAGTCATGCACGACGCCGACCGCGAAAGGCCCGAGCGACGCCAGGGTGTAGCCGAAGCCCTGGGCCATGCTCGACAGGTTGGCGGCGACATGGGAGTCCCGCGAGCGCAACACGATCAGGGTCAGTGCCAGGCTGAACGTGCCGCCCTGCCCCAGCCCAAGCACGATGGCCCAGGCCCACAATTGCTCAAGCGGTGCATAAAGGCAGCCAAACAGCCCCGCCAGTGTGAGCAGCATCACCAGCACAATCGCAATCCGCTGATCCTTGCCGCGAGTGGCCAGCCATGGCGCGGTCAGCGAGCTGACCAGTTGCACCATGATCGAACCGGACAACAGCAGGCCGGCGTCAACGGCAGTCAGTCCTCGCCCGATGAGGATCGACGGCAGCCAGCCGAACACGATGTAGGCCAGTGACGATTGCAGGCCCATATAAAGGGTGACTTGCCAGGCCAGAGGATCCCGGCGCAAACCGCGCACCCGATAAGCCACCTGATGCTGGCCATGACGTTGACGCGTCTGCGGCCACCAGAAGATCGCGGCGAGAATCGCCGGAACGATCCAGAAGCCGAGGCCAAGCGTCCAGTCGCTGCCGTTGCCGCTACCCAGCACTTCGCTCAACGGCACCGTTGAGCCCGCCGCAACGGCAGCACCCAGGCACAGCGCCATGGTGTAAACGCCCGTCATGGCGCCGGCCTGTTTCGCGAAATCGCGTTTGACGATGCCGGGCAGCAGCACCCCGATGATGCCGATGCTCGCACCGGCCATGATGCTGCCAGCAAACAGACCGAACTCGCCGAACGAGCTGCGCAGAATGATGCCGCAGGTCAGCGTCAGAAGAATGCCCAGCACCACGCGCTCACTGCCGAAACGCCGCGCGAGGATCGGCGCAAGCGGCGCGAAAAGACCCAGGCACAACACCGGTAACGTAGTCAGCAAGCCGGCCGTGGCCGCCGAAAGTCCCAGGCTTCGTGACACCTCACTCAACAACGGCGCCATGCTCGACAACGCCGGACGCAGGTTCAGCGCCACCAGCACCAGGCCCAACAACAGGAACCATGGGCGCTTGAGCACGGGATGATGCTGCTGCACTTGCTCGTCATCGGCTTCTGCATCGATCAGCAGCTCGTTGATGTCGTGAGGGGTCGAAGCATTGGAACGGGTGCTGCTCGCCGTCGGCGCCTTGGTCGTCATGGGATTCTCGTGGGGGCAGGAGGATGTAACAGCGCATTGCGCAAAGCAGTAATCCTGTTGGAGATCGGCAGAGAACACAAGTTTTACGAGGATTGGGTACAGTTTCGCGGCAAACGTCAGGGGATCGGCCATAAAAAACCCGGGCACTGGGCCCGGGTTTCTGTGGTGCGTTGCTCCTGACTCAGTGCAGGATCTGGCTGAGGAACAGGCGAGTACGGTCGCTTTGCGGATTATCGAAGAAGTCGCTCGGTGCGGCTTGTTCGACGATCTCGCCCTTGTCCATGAAGATCACGCGGTTGGCGACGGTCCGGGCGAAACCCATCTCGTGGGTCACGCAGAGCATGGTCATGCCCTCTTCCGCCAGGCCGACCATGGTGTCGAGCACCTCTTTCACCATTTCCGGATCGAGGGCCGAGGTCGGCTCGTCGAACAGCATGATCTTCGGCTTCATGCACAGCGCGCGGGCAATCGCCACACGCTGTTGCTGACCACCGGACAGCTGGCCCGGATACTTGTGCGCCTGCTCCGGAATGCGCACGCGCTCCAGATAGTGCATGGCGATTTCTTCGGCCTTGCGCTTGGGCATCTTGCGCACCCACATCGGCGCTAGCGTGCAGTTCTGCAGGATGGTCAGGTGCGGGAACAGGTTGAAGTGCTGGAACACCATGCCGACTTCGCGACGGATCGTCTCGATCTGCTTCAGGTCCGACGTCAGTTCGGTGCCATCGACCACGATGCGACCCTGCTGGTGTTCTTCCAGACGGTTGAGGCAGCGAATGGTGGTCGACTTGCCCGAACCCGACGGGCCGCACAAGACGATGCGCTCGCCCTGACGCACGTTCAGGTTGATGTCTTTCAACACGTGGAACTGGCCGTACCACTTGTGTACGCCTTCCATCCGGATCATGCCTTCGGCGCCCAGAGGCTTACTGATAGCTTCACTCATCACAAAACTCCTAACGCTTGTGGCCTGTGTCCAACTTACGCTCCAAGTGCATGGAGTAGCGGGACATGCCGAAACAGAAGATCCAGAACACCAGGGCCGCGAACACGTAACCCTCGGTCGCCATGCCGAGCCACTTGGGGTCGGCGGCAGCTTGTTTGACGCTGTTGAGCAGGTCGAACAGGCCGATGATGATCACCAGACTGGTGTCCTTGAACAACGCGATCACGGTGTTGACCAGACCGGGAATGACCAGCTTCAGGGCCTGCGGCAGAATCACCAGGCCCATGCGCCGCCAGTAGCCGAGGCCCATGGCCGCAGCCGCTTCGTACTGACCTTTCGGAATGGCCTGCATGCCGCCCCGAACCACCTCGGCCACATACGCCGACTGGAACAGAATCACGCCGATCAGTGCGCGCAGCAGTTTGTCGAAGTTCATGCCTTCAGGCAGGAACAACGGCAGCATTACCGACGACATGAACAGCACGGTGATTAACGGAACGCCCCGCCAGAACTCGATGAACGTCACGCACATCACGCGGATGGCCGGCATTTCGGAGCGACGCCCCAAAGCCAGCACTACACCCAGTGGCAACGCGCCGGCGATACCCACTGTGGCGATCACCAGGGTCAGCATCAGGCCGCCCCACTGACTGGTCGCAACGAGGTCGAGGCCGAACACACCGCCGTGCAGCAGGAAGTACGCAACGATCGGGTAGATGAACAGGAACGACAGGCCGTAGATCGCCTTGCGCGGCATCACTTTGATGAACAGCGGCGCGACGCCGATGATCGCCAGCCAGACGGTCAGATCAACCCTCCAGCGTAGTGCCTGCGGGTAGTAGCCGTACATGAACTGGCCGAAGCGCTGTTCGATGAACACCCAGCAGGCGCCGGCCTTGGTGCAGTCTTCGCGCGTGGTACCGACCCAGTTGGCATCGAAGATGGCCCAACTCAGCAGCGGTGGAACAACCAGCCAGATCAAGTAGATCGCGAACAGGGTCAACAGCGTGTTGATCCAGCTCGAGAACAGGTTCTGGCGCATCCATGCCACCGGGCCGAAGACTTTGCTCGGCGGTGGCATGTCGGGTTTGAAAGTATGAGATGTCATGCGCGTTTCCTCACCGCTCGATCAGCGCAATGCGCTTGTTGTACCAGTTCATCAGCAGGGAAATGCTGATACTGATCGCAAGGTACACGCTCATGGTGATGGCAATGACTTCGATCGCCTGACCGGTCTGGTTGAGCACGGTACCGGCGAACAGCGAAACCATTTCCGGGTAACCGATACCGGCGGCCAGCGACGAGTTCTTCGCCAGGTTCAGGTATTGGCTGGTCAATGGCGGGATGATCACCCGCAGCGCCTGCGGAATGATGACCTTGCGCAGCGTCGGCCCTGGACGCAGGCCCAGAGAACGCGCCGCTTCGGTCTGGCCGTGGCTCACCGACTTGATGCCCGAACGCACGATTTCGGCGATGAATGCCGCCGTGTAGACCGTCAGGGCGAGGGTCAGGGCCAGCAGTTCAGGGATCAATACCCAGCCGCCAACGAAGTTGAAGCCTTTGAGCTCGGGCACTTCCCAATGCACCGGCGCACCGAAGATCAACGCGCAGAGCGCCGGGATCACGATGAACAGCGCAACGCCTGCCCAGAACTTGTGGAACGGTACGCCCGTGGCTTCGAAGCGCTTGTTCGCCCAGCGCGCCGTGAGCACGATGGCGACAATGGCCAGCACCACGCTGATCACGAACGGCCACGCCCCATCGGTGGCAATCGCGGCCGGCATGTTCAGGCCACGGCTGCTGACGAAGAACGAGCCGAGAAACCCGTGGGCAGCCCGCGGCCCCGGCAGGGTCAGGAACACGGCGAAGTACCAGAACAGGATCTGCAGCAGCGGCGGAATGTTACGGAAGACTTCAACGTAAACCGTCGCCAGCTTGTTGATGATCCAGTTGTTGGACAGGCGCGCGACGCCGACGATGAAGCCCAGCAGGGTCGCGAGGATCACGCCGATGAACGTCACCAGCAGCGTGTTGAGCAAACCGATCAGGAAAACCCGCGCGTAGGTGTCCGACTCCGTGAACGGAATCAGGTGCTGCGCGATGCCGAAGCCGGCACTGTTTTCAAGGAAACCGAAACCTGAGGTGATACCCCGGTGTTGCAAGTTGGTCTGGGTGTTATCGAACAGATACCAACCCATCGCGACTACGGCGACAACCGTAATTATCTGAAATAGCCACGCACGCACTTTAGGGTCGCTGAGGCTGAGCCTCTGCTTGGGTGCGCTGATTTGATTTTGCATGGAGTGCCCCGGAAGAAATGCAACAAAGCGCCCGGCTGCGATTCACGCAGCCGGGTGCAGGTCAATCAACGCACTGGTGGTGCGTATTGAATGCCGCCAGCGTTCCACAGAGCGTTCTGACCGCGAGCGATCTCCAGAGGAGTGGCTGCGCCCAGGTTCTTCTCGAAGATTTCGCCGTAGTTACCGACTTGCTTGACGATCTGCACGACCCAGTCTTTCTTCAGCTTGAGCTGCGGACCGTAATCGCCATCGGCACCCAGCAAGCGGGCTACGTCCGGGTTCTTGGTGGATTTGGCTTCGGCTTCAACGTTTTTCGACGTCACGCCTGCTTCTTCCGCGTTCAGCAGCGCGTAGCCCACCCAGCGAACGATGGTGCTGAAGTCTTCATCGCCACGTGCGACAACAGGACCCAGCGGTTCTTTGGAGATGGTTTCAGGCAGAACGACGTAGTCCTTCGGCGAGGCCAGCTTGGAGCGCTGTGCGTAGAGCTGGGATTTGTCGGAGGTCAGTACGTCGCAACGACCGGATTCCAGCGACTTGGCGCTTTCGTCGGAGGTGTCGAAGGTGATCGGGGTGTACTTGAGATTGTTGGCGCGGAAGTAGTCCGACACGTTCAGCTCAGTGGTGGTACCGGCCTGAATACAGATGGTCGCGCCGTCCAGTTCCTTGGCACTTTTCACGCCCAGCTTGCTGTTGGCCAGGAAGCCAACGCCGTCGTAATAGGTCACGAAGCCCGGGAAGACCAGGCCCATGCTCGCGTCACGGGAGCTGGTCCAGGTGGTGTTACGCGACAGGATGTCGATTTCGCCGGACTGCAGCGCAGTGAAACGCTCTTTGGCGTTCAGCTGGCTGAACTTGACCTTGGTCGCGTCGCCAAACACCGCGGCAGCAACAGCGCGGCAGAAGTCGGCGTCGATGCCCTGGATCTTGCCGCTTGCATCTGGAACCGAGAAGCCTGGCAGACCGTCACTGACGCCGCACTGAATAAAGCCCTTCTTCTGAATGGCGTCCAGCTTGGCACCCGCTTGAGCGAACCCGGTCAGACCGAGCGCTGCAGCGGCGGCCACTACAGCCAGGGTGGATTTCAACATCTTCATTCAAACCTCCAGTTTGCTCTTTGTTGTGTGGGAGCCTTAGCCCCGTCGCACCCTTGTGAGGCATTCATGACCCGTGCTGGCTTGTTTTTGGGTCATGCGACGTTGAACCCGTTTACCGCCACCGACGCCAGGCATCTGGTCATCGCGTGTTCAGCATGTTGCGAGTCCAGCAGACTGAAGCCCCATGATGTCCTTGAACCCCGAGGTTCAAAGCGAATCGTGCCGGGAATCCTGCTCGATGATTCCATGCTGCCTCTGACGCAACACGCGGCTGTCTGCTCGATAGCCTATTAGTGTTACCGCCCGAGGTGAGCGCCTTCACTCCGCGGGTTGTGTAGCAAAGCCCGTACCACCATGCTGGCAATGTCGAATTAGCGACAGGTCAAGATCAAAACTTGTAACCTTGCGACATCTTTCATTCATCCGCACACGAGCTGACGCACCGCCTTAAAGCGCTGTGCCAGAGGTGCCGCACACTAATGGAGCACACATGACTGAACCGCTGATCATCGACCCGGAATTGGCAGTCGACGCCTGCGTCATCTGGCTACACGGCCTGGGGGCTGATCGCTACGATTTCCTGCCGGTGGCCGAGATGCTGCAGAAGACGCTGAAGACCACGCGGTTCATTCTGCCGCAGGCGCCGACCCGGGCCGTCACCATCAACGGTGGCTACGCGATGCCCAGCTGGTACGACATCAAAGCCATGAGCCCGGCCCGCGCCATCGACAGCGGCGAGCTGGAAGGCTCGGCACAAGACGTCATCAAACTGATCGAACAGCAACGGGACAGCGGAATTGACCCGGCCAGAATCTTCCTGGCAGGCTTTTCCCAGGGCGGCGCCGTGGTGTTGCACACCGCCTTCCTGCGCTGGGAAGGCCCCCTCGGCGGCGTACTTGCGCTGTCCACGTACGCACCGACTTTCAGCGACGAAATGAGCTTGTCCGCCAGCCAGCAACGCATCCCGGCCTATTGCTTGCACGGCAGCAATGACCCGGTGGTTCTGCATGCCATGGGGCGAGCGGCTTACGAGCATTTGAAGGCTCAGGGCGTCACCGTGACATGGCAGGAATACCCAATGGAGCACGAAGTGTTACCGCAGGAAATTTCCGACATAGGTGTCTGGCTCGCGGATAAGCTTCGCTAGTCCACTCATTTGATCCTTCCAATTACGTTGCGGATTTGCTAGGACACTACGCCGCGCCGGGTTCTTGCTTTACACTCCCCGGCGTACATTCCTAAATCTATCGATGAGATCACCGTGCTCAAAGCACTTAAAAAGATGTTCGGAAAAAGCGAGGCTGAGCCGCTCGCGCCTGCTGCTCCCCTCCCCGTCCCCCAGCGCCAGACCGAAAGCGTCTCGCGGGAACCGTCAGCAGCAGAAGTGCACGTGCCTGCGCCCGAGCATTTGGCAGCCACCGCACCGGCCGTTACATCGCCCGTTAGGGCTGAACGCCCGCGCCGAGAACGTGCGCCCAAGCCCGTCGTCATTCCCTGGAAACCCGAAGACTTCGTCGTCGAACCCCAGGAAGGCAAAACCCGTTTCCACGATTTCCCCCTCGCTCCCGAACTGATGCACGCGATCCAGGACCTGGGATTCCCGTACTGCACGCCAATTCAGGCCGGCGTTCTGGGTTACACCCTCAAAGGCCGCGATGCCATCGGCCGCGCCCAGACCGGCACCGGCAAGACCGCCGCCTTCCTGATTTCCATCATTACTCAACTGACCCAGACGCCTCCGCCGAAAGAGCGCTACATGGGTGAACCCCGTGCGCTGATCATTGCGCCGACCCGCGAGCTGGTGGTGCAGATCGCCAAGGACGCCGAGGCGCTGACCAAATACACCGACCTCAACGTGATGACGTTCGTGGGCGGCATGGATTTCGACAAGCAGCTCAAGCACCTCGAAGCGCGCCACTGCGACATTCTGGTTGCCACGCCAGGCCGTCTGCTGGACTTCGCCCAGCGCGGCGAAGTGCACCTGGACATGGTTGAGGTGATGGTCCTGGACGAAGCCGACCGCATGCTCGACATGGGCTTCATCCCTCAGGTCCGCTCGATCATTCGCCAGACTCCGCACAAGGGCGAACGTCAGACGCTGCTGTTCTCCGCCACCTTCACCGAAGACGTGATGAACCTGGCCAAGCAGTGGACGACGGACCCTGCGATCGTCGAGATCGAATCCCTGAACGTCGCCAGCGACACCGTCGAGCAGCACATCTATGCCGTGGCCGGCGCCGACAAGTACAAGCTGTTGTTCAACCTGATCAACGACCACGGTTGGGAGCGGGTGATGGTGTTCGCCAACCGCAAGGATGAAGTGCGACGCATTGAAGAACGTCTGGTGCGTGACGGCATCAATGCCGCGCAGTTGTCAGGCGACGTGCCGCAGCACAAGCGCATCAAGACGCTGGAAGGTTTCCGCGAAGGCAAGATTCGCGTGCTGGTGGCCACCGACGTCGCCGGTCGCGGGATTCACATCGACGGCATCAGCCACGTGATCAACTTCACCCTGCCGGAAGTACCGGACGACTACGTGCACCGCATCGGCCGCACCGGTCGTGCAGGCGCAGACGGCGTGTCCATCAGCTTCGCCGGGGAAGACGATTCGTATCAGCTGCCGTCGATCGAAGAGAAGCTGGGCCGCAAGATCAGCTGCGAAACGCCGCCGACCGTGTTGCTGCGACCGGTGGTGCGCGTGCAGCGAGCGATTCCTGCGGCGGAATGACGCCACGCGCCTGCGAATGCTGAGCCCGCAGCCTATTTCCAGCGATCTGCAGCCATGTGATCGCTGTCGCGGCCCTCAACCCAGCGCGGCCCTTCTGAAGTGTTTTCCTTCTTCCAGAACGGCGCGCGGGTTTTCAGGTAGTCCATGACGAAATCACAGGCCTCGAACGCGGCCTGGCGATGGGCGCTGGCCGCCGCGACGAACACGATTGGCTCGCCCGGTTCCAACTCGCCCACGCGATGAATCACTTCCAGCTTGAGCAACGGCCAGCGCTGTTGCGCCTCATCAACAATTTTAAGCAGCGCCTTCTCGGTCATGCCGGGGTAGTGCTCGAGAAACATCCCCGCGACCTCACGGCCGTCGTTGAAATCCCGCACATAGCCCACAAAGCTGACCACCGCACCCACGCCGACGTTGGCGTCGTGCATGGCATTGACTTCCGCGCCCGGATCGAACGCGGCGGCTTGTACTCGAACGGCCATATCAACCTCCGGTGACGGTCGGAAAGAACGCCACCTCATCGCCCGGTTCGACGGCCGTGTCCAGCGAGCACAGCTCCTGGTTGCGGGCGCACATGATGCCTTTCTCACTCAGCACTTCCCACACACCGCCGCGCTCGAGTAAATGCTGGCGCACGGCGTCGATGGTGGCGAATGAGCCTTCGAGGTTCTCGCTCTCGGTGCCGAGGGTTTCGCGAAAACGCGCGAAATATTGGACTTGTACGTGAATGGTCATTGGGCGAGCACCTGGTCGTCGGCGATGAAGTGTCCGCTCTTGCCACCGAGCTTTTCGAGCAACCGCACGTGTTCTATGGTCATGCCGCGGTCAACCGCCTTGCACATGTCGTAGATGGTCAGGGCGGCGATGCTGGCGGCGGTCAACGCTTCCATTTCCACCCCGGTCTGGCCGGAGAGTTTGCAGCGCGCAACGATGTGCACGGTGTCAGGGCTTTCAGCGGTGAGTTCGACCTTCACGCCGGTGAGCATCAACGGATGACAGAGGGGAATCAGATCGCTGGTTTTTTTCGCGGCCTGGATGCCGGCGATGCGCGCGACGGCAAATACGTCCCCTTTGGGATGCCCGCCTGCGACGATCATTTGCAGGGTTTCGGGCAGCATGCGCACGCGCGCTTCGGCCACCGCCTCACGGAACGTCACGGCTTTTTCAGTGACGTCGACCATGTGGGCGCGACCTTGGGAATCGAGATGAGTGAGCACGGGATGACTCCTGAACAGGAGCGGGGATTGTAGGGAGTTAGGACTGCTAGCCACAAGCTGCAAGCTACAAGCTACAAGCTACAAGCTACAAGCTAGCGACATTGAGTGAGCGCGAGCTTGCAGCTTGAGGCTTGACGCTTGAAACTTTTAGAGATGGCTCTCCGCGTATTCAGCCAGGATCGAGCGTGGAACACCTTGCAGACTGATGTGCACGCCGTTGGGGAAGTCCTTGAAACGCTCCGTCAGGTAGGTCAGCCCCGAACTGGTTGCCGACAGATAAGGCGTGTCGATCTGCGCCAGGTTACCCAGGCAGACCACTTTAGAGCCCGCGCCGGCACGGGTGATGATGGTTTTCATCTGGTGCGGCGTGAGGTTCTGGCATTCATCGATCAGGATCAGGCTCTGCTGGAAGCTTCGGCCGCGAATGTAGTTGAGGGATTTGAACTGCAGCGGCACCTTGCTCAGGATGTAATCGACGCTGCCATGGGTGTTTTCATCATCCATGTGCAACGCTTCCAGGTTGTCGGTGATCGCGCCGAGCCATGGCTCCATCTTTTCTGCTTCGGTGCCGGGCAAAAAGCCGATCTCCTGGTCGAGCCCCTGCACGCTTCGGGTGGCGATGATGCGGCGATAACGCTTGCTGACCATGGTCTGCTCGATGGCAGCGGCCAGGGCAAGAATGGTCTTGCCCGAACCGGCCGCGCCGGACAGGTTGACCAGATGAATGTCCGGATCGAGCAGCGCAAACAGCGCCAGCCCCTGATAGATGTCACGCGGTTTCAGCCCCCACGCTTCCTGGTGCAGCAGCGGCTCCTGGTGCATGTCCAGCAACAGCAGCTCGTCAGGCTTGACGCCTTTGACCCAACCGACGAAGCCTTGCTCATCGATGATGAACTCGTTGATGTGCACAGACGGAATCTGCTCGATCATCTGCACTTTGTGCCAGGTACGGCCATGATCCTGGCGGGTATCGACTTTGCTCACCCGGTCCCAGAAAGAGCCGGTCATGGTGTGGTAACCGCGGGACAGCATCGACACGTCGTCGACCAGTTGGTCGGTGCTGTAGTCCTCGGCCTCGATGCCGCAGGCCCGCGCCTTCAGGCGCATGTTGATGTCTTTGGTGACCAGTACGATGCGCGTGTCCTTTTTCCGCGCATGCAGGTCGATCAGCTGGTTGATGATGATGTTGTCATTGAGGTTGTCAGGCAGCACCCGGTTGGGCTCTTGCCGCTTGTTCATGAGGATGGACAGATAACCCTTGAATACGCCTGTACCGCGATCGATCGGTACGCCTTTTTCAACCTCCTCCGGGGTCGCTTCGCCGAGTGTCTTGTCAATCAACCGGATCGCCTGCCGACATTCAGCAGCCACCGAGTGCTTGCCCGCCTTGAGCTTGTCCAGTTCTTCCAGGACCGTCATGGGGAGTGCAACGTGATGTTCTTCGAAATTCAGAAGCGCGTTTGGATCATGGATCAATACGTTGGTATCGAGCACGTAAAGGATTGGCTGGTTAGAGGAAGGGGTGCGTCCGTGGTCATCCATACTCGCTCACCTTTGTAGTAGCCAAGTGACGCAACACACAGCGATGCTGCGCCACGAAAAGGCCGCCGAGGCTTTCCCCTTGAGGCAGGAGAAAATTGCGCAAAGTGGGGTCTGGAATGACGCCACCTGTGTTGCAGGGTTCGGCGGTCTGTTGTCGTAATACCGCAAAACCGATGACATAAAAACGCGTTTCGGCGCTTTTTGAAGTTTATTTCTCGGGGGGACAATTAGCCCTTGGCGGATGGGTCAGCCGCGTTTAAAGTCGGAAGTCCGGTCCGGGACAAATCCTCAGAAATTTCCCACGTACCCTTTCATTGTTCCCCTTCTTTCACTGGCGGCACCGTCTGCTCAACCGCTGCGCCCGGCTGCTCGGCTGGTTCGTCTGCGGCGTCATCGTCGGGCGTATCATCCTCCTCATCCGGTGCATCTTCTTCGTCCGCCAACTGCTGCGGATAGATATGGCAGTCTTCCCACATCACGCCGCTTTGCGCGGTATTGGCCATCAGCCATGGCACCGCCTGCTGCGGTTTGTCTGTGCTGTCATGGAACACCACATTGCCGCGCCGCCAGAGCAGCATCAGCGTGAGCACCCGGTTGGCAGCCTGCTCGGCGCTGATGCGTCCTGTACTGTCTTGGGAATCAATGTTCCACAGAGAGACTCGCAGCTGCTGGTCGCGGAAGAATGGCGCGCTGTCGGCACGACGATGGCCGTAAGGCGGGCGGAACAGCGGCACGAAATTGTCCGGCAGCACCTGCTGAACCAGCGCGGCGGTGCGCTCGATGGAGTCTTGCCAGTCCCGCCAGTGGGCGTGGGACCTGAACTCCCAGCCCTGCAGGCCGACGCATTGCTGGCGGTAGAGCGTTTGCAGCGCCTGGGGCGAGGTGCTGTCCAGACGACTTTGCAGGGCCTTGCCCAGCACAAAGAACGTGGCGGTGATCTTCTGTTGGCGCATGAAGTCGGCCAGCCAGTCAGTCGCCCCGTCAGCAACGGTCGGACCGCTCTCGAAATTGAGCAGGAAGGTCCTGTCGGGCATTTCTTCGCCGCTGAGTTCGTCGGAGTTGTAGCGCTCGATCTCGCTGCTGGTCTGCGGGAACAAGGCGGCCATGCGCAACAGTTCGTTGAGATAACGCTGGTTGAAGGCATCGGCCGGCGCAGCCCACTTGGCATAGAAGGAATCATCGGCCACTTTGTATTCGGCGGCGCGTTGACGCAGCATCGGCACGTCGTCAACCAGCACACAGAATGATGCGTCGGCTTCACAGTTTTTTTCAGCGAATGTCCAGTTCTCGAACAGCCGCGTCCATAGCCGTGTGCGGATCAGGTTCACCGTCGGCAGGTTGATCTGCCGCAGGCCCAGACGCGCACTCAGCTGGGCGTCGCTGAGGTTTTCGCTTTCCAGCAACTGATGGGCGAAGCTGAGAATTTGCGCACGAGACGCCACGTCGAACAGCTGCGGCGTTTCGAGAGCCTCCGGCCAGACTGCGCGATCCAGCATCGCAATATCGCCCGTGGCCGCCTGTGCGTTGAGCCCCAGCAAACAGGCTCCGATCAATAACAGCATGCGCAACACGACGTGCTCCCAATCCTTGATGAAGAGGCCGAAAACCGGCGAGGCACTATAGCGGATTTGCCTTGGGCCAGAATGCCGGATTCCGGCACCGCTGCTGCAGGAGCGCGCCTATCGACACCATAGCTGGAGTGATCCGCACGCAACCCCTAGAATCGCCCGACGATCAAAGGAGACCTGCCCATGCTGATGGTGATTTCCCCAGCCAAAACCCTCGATTTTGAAACACCGCCCACCACCAAGCGCTACACCCAGCCGGAATTTCTGGATCACTCTCAGGAGCTCATCAACCAGCTGCGCGACATGACCCCGGCGCAGATCGGTGAGCTGATGCATCTGTCCGACAAGCTCTCCGGCCTCAATGCCGCCCGCTTTGGCAGCTGGAATCCGGCGTTCACCCCAAAAAACGCCAAACAGGCGCTGCTTGCATTCAAGGGTGACGTGTACACCGGTCTCGACGCCGACACCCTGAGCGGACCCGATCTGACGTACGCCCAAAAGCACCTGCGTATGTTGTCCGGGCTCTATGGATTGCTTCGTCCTCTGGACCTGATGCAACCCTATCGCCTGGAAATGGGCACCAAGCTGGCCAATGCCAGGGGCAAGGACCTTTACGCATTCTGGGGCGACCGCATCAGCGAGTGGCTGAACGAAGCGCTGAAAGAACAAGGCGACGATGTGCTGCTCAACCTAGCGTCGAACGAGTACTTTTCAGCGGTCAAGCGTCCGGCACTGAATGCCCGCGTGATCGAAACCGAGTTCCGCGACCAGAAAAACGGTCAGTACAAGATCATCAGTTTCTACGCCAAGAAAGCCCGGGGCATGATGACTCGCTTCGTGATTTCCGAGCGTATCAGCAAGCCCAAAGACTTGACGCAGTTCGATGCTCACGGCTATCGATACAGCAAAGAGCTGTCCTCCCCGGACAAGCTCATCTTCCTGCGCGATGAGCAAGACGCCTGACCTGCACCTACCCGTCCTCTCGCCTGCAAGCATCGCCCGTCTTCAATGGTTGACGGGCGCCGCGACGTCATTCAATCCCACTTCGGTGCACTTCTCAGGAGACCTGCCTTGCATTTTTAGTGCGCATCGGTTGGTCCCATCATTCGAATGCGTCTATCCATCCAACCGAAAGTAAAGATTAACAGTGACGCTGTTCGCAAATTCCCACACTTACTTAGTTCATAACCTGCAGTTTGCGCGGACGAACGGTAGTGCTGCCGACTAATTGGCGCCAACTAACAGTCAGAAACTAAGTGCTCTTTTTTTTCTCAAAAATTTAACAACTTTTTTTTCAGATTTCGGTACGTTGATTTGAACGAGTGACACTCCAGTCTGCACGTCGGCCAAAGCCTTACAAACTAAGGCTCAAACCTTGGTTGGCCCCACGTTGGATCCTGCTGAAAACCGCCTGGTGTTACGAAAAATCTCAAAAAGAGGACGAGCGGCCCGGAACTTATGGGGAATGCCCACGCTCCTACATCCCGTAACAATTCTCGTCCCCCATGTAGGACATCTCTTACATGGCACATGGACAGATCTGGAAGTTGCTTCTCAACGAAGTTAGACCCGTCGGTCAAGTGGTACGTACAAGGAGTCACGCACCAAACTAGTTGAAGTGAATTGAGCTAGCACCATTCGGGTGCCCGCAGTCGTGAATCGGGACTGATTCATCGGGAGACGGCTAAAAGCCTTGTCCTTGACCGCCTGAGCACGACGCGCAAACCATCCGCTGGAGTGCCTGCCACATCCCAGATCGGGAACCTATATAAATATGTATGGGCTACTCGACACTTTTGATCTGTAACATTCGGGTTTGCCTTTCATATAGGTAACTCACCCCTTAATTCTGCCTGTGCTTGTCACGCGACATTCATTGCCGTGCGTACGAGTGCGCAAAAGTTGTAAGACAGTTTTTATATTCGGCCAACTAATGGCGTAAACATCGAGGAGATTACTATGCGTATCAGCATCTTTGGTTTGGGCTATGTCGGTGCAGTCTGCGCAGGCTGCCTCTCGGCGCGTGGTCATGATGTTGTTGGCGTGGACATCTCCGCCGCCAAGATCGATCTGATCAACAAAGGCAAATCGCCAATCGTTGAGCCAGGTCTGGGCGAGTTGCTGGAAACCGGCATCAAGACCGGCAAACTGCGCGGCACCACAGACTTCTCCGCCGCCATTCGCGACACTGACCTGTCGATGATCTGCGTCGGCACGCCAAGCAAAAAGAACGGCGATCTGGAGCTGGACTTCATTGAATCGGTCTGTCGCGAAATCGGCTTCGTACTGCGTGACAAGAGCACCCGTCACACCATCGTCGTGCGCAGCACCGTTCTGCCGGGCACCGTCGCAAACGTTGTCATCCCGATCCTCGAAGACTGCTCGGGCAAGAAAGCCGGCGTCGACTTCGGTGTCGCGGTCAACCCTGAATTCCTGCGTGAAAGCACCGCGATTGCCGACTACGACCATCCTCCAATGACCGTTATCGGCGAATTCGACAAGGCGTCCGGTGACGTTCTGCAGTCCCTGTACGAAGAACTCGACGCACCGATCATCCGCAAGGACATCGCCGTTGCCGAAATGATCAAGTACACCTGCAACGTATGGCACGCGACCAAGGTCACCTTCGCCAACGAAATCGGCAACATCGCCAAGGCAGTCGGCGTCGACGGCCGTGAAGTGATGGACGTGGTCTGCCAGGACAAGGCTCTGAACCTGTCGCAGTACTACATGCGCCCAGGCTTCGCGTTCGGCGGTTCCTGCCTGCCGAAAGACGTCCGTGCCCTGACCTACCGCGCCAGCTCTCTGGACGTTGAAGCCCCCCTGCTCAACTCCCTGATGCGCAGCAACGTTTCCCAGGTTCAGAACGCTTTCGACATCGTCGCCGCCAGCGACACTCGCAAAGTCGCCCTGCTGGGTCTGAGCTTCAAGGCCGGTACCGATGACCTGCGCGAAAGCCCACTGGTCGAGCTGGCAGAAATGCTGATCGGTAAAGGCTACGACCTGAGCATCTTCGACAGCAACGTCGAATACGCTCGCGTTCACGGCGCCAACAAAGACTACATCGAGTCCAAGATCCCGCACGTCTCGTCCCTGCTGAACTCGGACTTCGACGCGGTCATCAACAACTCCGACGTGATCATCCTGGGTAACCGCGACGAGCGCTTCCGTGCACTCGCCAACAACGCGCCAGCCGGCAAGCGTGTGATTGACCTGGTGGGCTTCATGAAAGGCACCACCACCGAAAACGGTCAAATCGAAGGTATCTGCTGGTAACACACAGCGAGCTGCAAGCCACGAGCTGCAAGTTTCAGGCTTCATCCCTCCAGTCCCGGGCGTCAGCGCCAGCGACTGGAGGTTTGAAGCTTGCGGCTTGAGGTTGCAACTGACTTAGGGATACACACTATGCAAAGGCTGAAGCACGGCTTCCTCCAGGCCGCAGGTTGGCTGTTTTATCTGACGTTGCTGGCGGCCATAGCCATGGCGCTGCCTGCATCGCTGTTTGACTCGCACTCCAAAGATTTTATTTTCCTGATCGGTATCGTCGGCATCTGGCGTTACTCGATGGGCGCAACGCACTTCGTGCGCGGCATGATTTTCCTGTACATCGTCTACCCGCACCTGCGCCGTAAAGTGCGCAAGCTGGGCAAGGCAGCCGATCCATCCCACGTGTTCCTGATGGTCACCAGCTTTCGTATCGATGCGCTGACCACCGCTCAGGTGTACAGCTCGGTGATTCGCGAAGCCATCAAATGCGGCTTCCCGACCACCATCGTGTGCTCCCTGGTGGAAATGTCCGACGAGCTGCTGGTCAAGGCACTGTGGGCCAAATACAACCCGCCGGAGCACGTGAAGCTCGACTTCGTGCGCATCGCCGGTACCGGCAAGCGTGACGGCCTGGCGTTCGGTTTCCGCGCCATCTCCCGCCACATGCCCGACGACCGCGCCGTGGTTGCGGTGATCGACGGTGACACCGTTCTGGCTGAAGGCGTGGTGCAGAAAACCGTTCCGTGGTTCCAGCTGTTCGGCAATGTCGGCGGACTGACCACCAACGAGTTCTGTGAAGTCCGCGGCGGCTACATCATGAGCGAGTGGCACAAGCTGCGTTTCGCTCAGCGTCACATCAACATGTGCTCAATGGCGCTGTCCAAGCGCGTGCTGACCATGACCGGCCGTATGTCGGTGTTTCGCGCCACCGTGGTGACGGACCCGGCGTTCATCGCCGACGTGGAAAGCGACTCGCTGCAGCACTGGCGTCTGGGCCGCTTCAAGTTCCTGACCGGCGACGACAAGTCCAGCTGGTTCAGCCTGATGCGCCTGGGCTACGACACGTTCTACGTGCCGGATGCCGCGATCAACACCGTTGAGCACCCGCCGGAAAAAAGTTTCCTGAAGGCCAGCCGCAAGCTGATGTACCGCTGGTACGGCAACAACCTTCGGCAGAACTCCCGTGCATTGGGTCTGGGCGTTGGTCGTCTCGGGGTCTTCACCAGCATCGTGCTGTTCGACCAGCGCGTGTCGATGTGGACGTCGATCCTTGGCCTGACCGTCGCGATGCTGGCGAGCCTGAAGTTCGGTATCGAATACCTGCTGGCGTACCTGCTCTGGATTGGCATCACCCGCCTGATCCTGACGCTGCTGCTGTCGTGCAGCGGCCACAAGATCGGGCCGGCCTATCCGATGATTCTCTATTACAACCAGATCGTTGGCGCACTGATGAAGATCTACGTCTTCTTCCGTCTCGACCGACAGTCCTGGACCCGCCAGGACACAAAACTGAGCCGCGACATGGCCAGCTTCCAGGGTTGGTTCAACACCTGGTCGTCGCGGACCATGACTTTCTCGGCTGGCAGCATCTTCGTTGCCGTGCTGCTGACAATGGTCTGACCGGGCCTCTGACCGAAACAATGGATCAACTCGATTAATCAGGAATTACCACCATGAATACAGCCGTGAATGCCAATGTCGTACATGAATCCGAAGCCCAGCGTCAGCACGCACGGGTCAAGATCCCGGCCAAACTGCGACTGCTCAATGGTCAGCCGAACGCTCCGCTGGTGCGTGTCGAGGACCTTTCCGCAGGCGGTCTGAGCTTTGTAGCGCCTGCCAACCTGCGTCCAGCCGTCGGTGAGGTCATCAAGGGTCGTCTGCAGTTCCTGATCGACAACCTCGGTCTGGCCATGGACGTCGACCTGCAGGTGCGCACCATCGATTCGAGCACCGGCCGTGTCGGCTGCCAGTTCCAGAATCTGGAATCGCAAGACATCTCGACTCTGCGTCATCTGATCACTTCGCACCTGTCGGGCGACCTCATCAGCATGGGCGAAGTGCTCGCGACCCTGCAGCGCGATAACTTCACCAAGGCACGCAAATCCAAGGACGGCGGCAGCGGCCTGAGCGCATTCGGTCGTCTGCGTGCCGTGACCTTCAGCATCGGCATCTTCGCCGTCGGTGTGATTGCGTTCGGCTTCGTCGCCAAATCGGTCTACGGCATGTACTTCGTCAGCCACTCCACGTCGGGCCTGGTCAGCGTGCCGAGCCTGGATGTCACTATGCCACGTGAAGGCACTGTGACCAGCCTGGTCGCCCCTAACGGCAACGTCGCCAAAGGCGCTCCGCTGGCGACCTTCAACACCAGCATGCTGGACATGTTGAAAGGCAACCTGGACCCGGACGAAATGCAGCCGGCCAAAATCGAAGAACTGTTCGGTCGTCAACTGGCCGGCACCATGACCAGCCCTTGCGATTGCGTCGTGGCCAAGCAACTGGTCGCCGACGGTCAATACGCCAGCAAAGGTCAAGTGATCTTCCAGATGGTCCCGCGCAACGTCGCCGCCAATGTCGATGCTCGCTTCACCTATCGTCAGTTCGCCGATGTACAGCCGGGCGCTCGCGTGACCTTCCAGGTCGCTGGCGAAGACGGCGACCACAGCGGCAAGATCGTCAGCGCCACGGCTCTGAGCCCTGCTGACCTGTCTTCTGACATCCGCGTTCAGATCCAGCCTGACGAAGCCATCAACAGCAGCCTGGCAGGTCGCCCGGTTGAAGTGGTGAGCACTCGTGGCCCGTCGCTGAACTGGTTGATCGATAAAGCCACGGCGGCAGGTTTCTAAACATGGCTAGCCCACTACGAAGCTTGTCAGCCCCTACATTGTTGAGCCTGGCGATCGCTATCGGTTTGGGCGGCTGTGCCGGCCTGCCCGATCAGCGCCTGGCCAACGAAGCCCTGAAACGCGGCGACACCGCGCTGGCGGAGCAAAACTATCGGCAACTGGCGGACCTGGGCTATAGCGATGCACAGGTCGGCCTCGCGGATATCCAGGTGGGTACCCGCGACCCGGAGCTGATCAAGCAGGCCGAGGCAACGTATCGCGCTGCAGCCGCCACTTCGCCTCGGGCGCAATCGCGCCTGGGCAAGTTGCTGGCGGTCAAGCCGAACTCCACCGAAGCCGAGCAACGTGAAGCCGAAGGTCTGCTGAAGAAAGCCTTCGCCAATGGCGAAGCCGGCACGCTGATTCCGCTGGCGATGCTCTATCTGCAATACCCGCACACGTTCCCGAACGTGAACGCGCAGCAGAAGATCAACGAATGGCGCGCTGGCGGTTACCCGGAAGCGGGTCTGGCCCAGGTGCTGCTGTATCGCACCCAGGGCACCTACGACCAGCATCTGGCTGAAGTCGAAAGCATCTGCAAGCAAGCCCTGCGCACCACCGACGTTTGCTACACCGAGCTGGCGACGGTCTACCAGAAGCGTGGCGAAGCCGACAAACAGGCTGCGCTGATCGAGCAGATGCAAAGCGGCTACGCCATGGGCAGCGTGCCTGCCATGCGTGTCGACAGCGTCGCTCGCGTGCTGGCGGATTCGACAATCGGCAAGCCGGACGAAAAGACCGCGCAATCGCTGCTGGAGAAAGTTGCCCCCGGTTACCCCGCTTCGTGGGTGAGCCTGGCGCAGTTGCTGTACGACTTCCCCGAACTGGGCGACGTCAACAAGATGATGGAATACCTGGACAACGGCCGTGCTGCGGATCAACCGCGCGCCGAACTGTTGTTGGGCAAGCTGTATTACGAAGGCAAGCTGGTCTTGCCGGATGCGAAGAAAGCCGAAGAGCACCTGACCAAGGCCGCTGCGACGCAAATCTCCGCGCATTACTACCTGGGTCAGCTGTATCGCCGGGGTTATCTGGGCCATCCAGACCCGCAGAAAGCTGTCGACCAGTTGCTGACCTCCGCACGCGGTGGCCAGAACAGTGCCGACTTCGCCCTCGCGCAGTTGTTTTCGCAAGGCAAAGGTATCAAGCCTGATCCGGTCAACGCATGGGTCTTCGGCCAGCTCGCACTGGCTCAGGGCACGCCGCAAGCGACGGATCTTGCGCAACAACTGAACGAACAATTGCCGCCTGAGAAGCGCGCCCAGGCGCAGAGCCTTCTCCAGCGAGAACAGCAGGTCCGCGGCACAACCGCGCAAAACGCGTTGGCCTTGCAGACACTGCAAGAAGAAAAAGACGGCGGGGACGCACCTCTATGAAGCTTAAGTTGAACCCTCTGATGGCGGCCGGATTCGGTCTGGGCTTCTCCCTGATCTGGGCCACGCCGACACTGGCAGCCCTGACCGACACTCAGAATTTCGGCATCGAAGTCAAAGCGACCGGCCAGATGGAAGACGACCGTGACCTCGGCACCCGCAGCGGTGGCGACGTCAACGGTGTCGGTCTGGATCTGCGTCCGTGGGCCTATGGCGAGTGGGGCAACTGGAGCGGTTACGCGATGGGCCAGGTAGTTACCGCTACCGACACCATTCAGACCGACCCGCTGGATCAGCAGGTCACTGACGCAAACGGCCAGAGCGCCCAGCGTTCACGCAGCACGTCGAACAGCCGCAAAGTGGATGACAGCTACGCTGCCCTGCGCGAATTCTGGATCGGCTACAGCGGTTTCACGCCTTACCCTGGCGAGATCCTGAAAGTCGGTCGTCAGCGTCTGCGCAATGACGACGGTCAGTGGCACGACACCAACATCGAAGCGGTGAACTGGACCTTCGACACCACCCTGCTCAAGGCAGAAGTGGGCGCCGCCCAGCGCTTCAGCGAATACCGTACCGACCTGACCGAGCTGTCGGCACAGGACAAGGATCGCTCGCACCTGTATGGCGACGTGGAATACCAGTGGACGCCAGGCCAATGGGCAGGCGTTCGTGCGCACCACAGTCATGACGGCGGCAGCCTGAAACAACAGGGCTCAGCCATCGACGACCTGGACAAGACTTCGCGTGGCGACCTGACCTGGCTGGGTCTGCAGGCCAACAGCGACGCGTACAACTACCGCAACCTGAACACCGTCAACTATTGGGGCAGCCTGACCTGGCTGACCGGCGATCGTGACCGCATCGGCACCACCTACAACGCGGCCGAAGATCAGTACGTGGCCGGTGAGAAGAACAGCGAAAACGTCAACGGCTGGGCCACCGACCTGGGCCTGCGTTTCCGACTGGACCCGATGTGGCAAGTGGGCGGCGCCTACTCCCGCGCCAGCAAGAACTACGAGCAGAACGGTCTGGAAAGCAACCGCTCGAACTGGACCGGTACCCGCTCGCGCGTGCATCGCTTCGGTGAAGCGTTCCAGGGCGAAATGGCCAACGTGGAGTCGGGCTCGCTGTTCGCGTCCTGGCAGATGCAGGACGAGTACGACGCCTCGCTGATCTACCACAAGTTCCGTCGCGTCGACGGCCATTCGGGCATCGGCGGCGCAGGCATCAACCCTGCTCAGGAAAATGTCGATGACGATGGCGTCAGCACCTTTGCCTCGCTGCCCCTCGAAGACGGCCGCAAGGACCTGGGCCAGGAAATGGACCTCGTCGTCACCAAGTACTTCAAGCAAGGCCTGCTGCCTGCTGCGGTAAGCCAGTCGTTCGACGAACCGTCGGCGCTGATTCGTCTGCGTGCAGGCGTGTTCAAACCGGGCGATGCGTACCACAGCGGTGTAGACGATTACATGCACCGCGCCATCGTCGACGTCATCTGGCGCTTCTGATGCAAGCCGCGATAGGAGTGCAATGAGATGAACAGTCAAGCAAGCAGATTGCGTCACCGGGCATGGCCCTATGCCCTGCTGGAAAGCGCTGTGCTGAGCAGCGCCTTGCTGCTCGCCAGCACTGCGGCCATGGCCAACAGCCCGCTGCCGGTTCCCGCCCCTGCGGCGCATCCGGCGGATGGCAAGGATGTGCTGGTCAAAGGCCTGCATCAGGCCAAGACCTACTCCATCAGCAGTCCGCCCATTGAGCCGCTGTTGATGGACAAACCAAAACTGCCTGACCTCTCGGGTTACACCCAGCAGGCCATGCAGAAGAAGATCGTGCGCAGCAAGCCGGGCAAGGTTGCGATCAAACGCATGATGCAGGAAGACTCGCTGAAAGAATTCATCGGCGGTGACAACAAGATGGCCGAATGGGTGGCCCGTCAGCACGGCATCCCCCAGGCGATCTTCATCGAAGATGGCTACATGACCCTGCAGGAGCTGGCGAAGAAGGTGCCTAAACAGTACCTGAGCGAAACCTCGCCGGGCGTTTTTCTGGCGCGTCTGCCGATCGTTGTCGGCAAGAACGGCATCTTTGAAGTCGACAAGAAAACCACCGAGCTGCGCCTGTCTCAGGATGCCGGTGCGTTTCTGGTCAACGACAACCTGCTGTTCATGTCCGACACCAAGCTGACCGGCTGGAGCGAGAAGTCCAACGGCCCGTCGACGTTCAAGGCGCCGAAGGAATTCCGCCCGTTCCTGCTGTCCTGGGGTGGCACCCAGACTTACATGTTCAACACCAAAGTGGCGAGCCTGGGTTACAACAACAGCAAGTCGTACGGCGTCAGTATTTCCCAGTACACACCGAACATGAAGGCGCAGATGAACCGCGCCGAGCCAACCGGCTGGATCGTCAATTCTGACTTCTCGGACATGTGGTACGGCTTCTACTGCTATGAAACCCGCGACTTCGTGGTCAAGGGCAGTACCTACCACGACAACATCATCTACGGCATCGACCCCCATGACCGTTCCCACGGTCTGATCATTGCCGAGAACACGGTGTACGGGACCAAGAAAAAGCACGGGATCATCGTCTCCCGTGAGGTGAACGACAGCTTCATCATCAACAACAAAAGCTACGACAACCACCTGTCCGGCATCGTCCTTGACCGTAACAGCGTGAACAACCTGGTGGCGTACAACGAGATCTACCGCAACCACACCGACGGCATCACCTTGTATGAGAGTGCCGACAACCTGCTGTGGGGCAATCGTGTGTTCGCCAACAAGCGTCACGGCATCCGGGTTCGCAACAGCACCAACATCAAGCTGTACGAAAACCTGGCCATCGGTAACGGTTTGATGGGCGTCTATGGCCACATCAAGGACTTGTCGGACACTGACCGCGACATCAAGCTCGACCCGTTCGATGCCGAAGTCTCGCTGATCATGGTCGGCGGCGAACTGACCTCCAACGGTTCAGGCCCGCTGTCCATCGACTCGCCTCTGAGCGTCGAGCTGTACAAAGTCTCGATGCTCGCACCGACCAAAGCCAGCGGGATCAGCTTCAACGGTGTACTGGGCGACCGTCAGGACGAAATCCTCGATCTGCTGGTGCGCCAACAGAAAGCCGTGTTGATCGACCCGGTCGAAAGCCAGAAACAACTCCGGGACTGAGGAAGATATTTCTATGCACGCACATTTGATCAAACTGCTCAGCCTCTCGGGCCTGACCGCTGCACTGTTCGCCGCCAGCAATAGCGCGTATGCAGCGGACACTACAGCCCCGACCTTCACGGCCGAGCCTTGCTGCAGTCTGTGCCCTGAAGCGCACGACGAAAAAAACTACGTCAGCCGCTACCAGCAGAACTTCACCACGCTGGTTCAGGCCCAGGGCGACTGGTTGTTCCGGACCCGCGAAGATCTGCGCACCGAATTCGACACCACGCCTGAAGGCTATCGCCGCATGCAAATGCTGCACGACGCCTTCAAGAGCAAGGGTGTAGAGCTGGTCGTGGTGTATCAGCCAACCCGCGGGCTGGTGGATCGCAACAAGCTGTTCCCGGCCGAGCGCGACAAGTTCGACTACAACACCGCGCTGCGTAACTACCAGGCCATGCTCGGTCGTTTCGCGAAGATGGGCTACACCGTGCCGGACCTGTCGCCGTTGACCAACGAGCAACAGGCCCATGATTTCTACTTCCGCGGTGACCAGCACTGGACGCCGTATGGCGCTCAGCGCACAGCAAAAATCGTCGCTGATTCTGTGAAGAAAATGCAGGCCTTCGCCGGTGTTCCACGTCGTGAGTTCGAGACCCACCTGTCAGGTCGCATGGGCAAGAAGGGCACTCTTCACAACATGGCCGGTCAATTGTGCGGCACGAGTTACGCCATCCAGTACATGGACCAGTTCGAGACGGAACCCAAAGGCGAAGCAGCCGACGGCGACCTGTTTGGTGACTCCGGCAATCCGGAGATCACGCTGGTGGGTACCAGTCACAGCGGCAAGAACTACAACTTTGCCGGCTTTTTGCAGGAATACATTGGTGCTGATGTGCTGAACGTCGCCTTCCCGGGCGGCGGCCTTGAAGGTTCGATGCTGCAGTACCTGGGCAGCGAAGACTTCCAGAAACACCCACCGAAGATTCTCATCTGGGAATTCTCGCCGCTTTACCGCCTGGATCAGGAGACCATCTATCGCCAGATGATGTCGCTGCTGGACAACGGCTGTGAAGGCAAACCGGCAATCATGAGCACCAGCACCACCCTCAAACCAGGGATCAACGAGTTGCTGGTCAACGGCAAAAACGGCATCAAGGATGTGCGCAACGGCAGTAATCAGATCGACATCAAGTTCGCCGACAACTCGGTGAAAACCCTTCAGGCGCGCCTCTGGTACATGAACGGTCGCCACGAAGACTTGAAGATCGAGAAACCTGAAACATCTGAAACCGACGGGCGCTTCTCCTTCGAACTGCGCGATGACAAAGACTGGGCTGACCAGCAATTGCTCGCACTGGAAGTGCAGGGTCCGGAAGCGGGCGCTGCGCCACAGCAGGTCGAAGCGAAAGTATGCAAACGCAACGTGTTCCCGAATGTCGCGCATCAAACCGCGCAAGCCGGGTTATGAGGCTCTTATGCACACTCCAAAACTGATGCTCCCTACCCTTCTGTCGCTGGCAATGATGTCCTCCGCACTGTTCGCCACCGGCGCCAGCGCTGCGTCGACACTCGTGCCGCCGCAGGGTTACTACGAAGGTGTCGAGAAATTCAAGACGGGCCAGGGCAAGTTCAGCTGTGACTCCATTCCGCAGCCCTACACCGGTCCGCTGCAGTTTCGCAGCAAATACGAAGGTTCGGACAAAGCCCGCGCGACGCTGAATATGGTCTCCGATCAGGCTTTTCGTGATGCGACCAAAGACATCACCACCATGGAGCGCGCCACCAGCAAGGTGGTGATGCAGTACATGCGTGACGGTCGCCCGGAACAGCTCGATTGCGCGCTGAACATGCTGACCACCTGGGCCAAGGCCGATGCGCTGGAGTCCACCGACTTCAACCACACCGGCAAGTCGATGCGCAAATGGGCATTGGGCAGCATGTCGTCAGCCTATCTGCGCCTGAAGTTCTCCGAGTCGCATCCTCTGGCCACCCGCCAGCAGGAATCGCAGGTGATTGAGGCCTGGTTCAGCAAACTGGCGGATCACGTCGTTAGCGACTGGAACAATCTGCCGCTCGACAAGACTAACAACCACTCCTACTGGGCAGCCTGGGCCGTGATGTCCACGGCAGTCGCGACCAATCGCCAAGACCTGTTTGACTGGGCAGTGAAGGAATTCAAGATCGGCGCCAATCAGGTTGACCCGCAAGGTTTCCTGCCGAACGAGCTCAAGCGCAAACAGCGTGCGCTGGCGTACCACAACTACGCACTTCCGCCTCTGGCCATGATCGCGAGTTTCGCCCAGGCCAACGGTGTCGATTTGCGTCAGGAAAACAACGGTGCGCTCAAGCGTCTGGGTGATCGCGTGCTGGCTGGCGTGAAGAACTCCGGCAGCGAATTCGCCGCCCGCGATGGCGAAAAGCAGGACATGACGGACCTGAAGACCGACATGAAATTCGCTTGGCTGGAACCGTACTGCTCGCTGTATGACTGCGGCCCGGACGTACTTGAACAGAAACACAAGATGCAGCCGTTCAAGAACTTCCGTCTTGGCGGCGACCTGACCCGCACTTATGACCCGACCCATGAAAAGGGTGACAAGGGCGGTTCGTAAGAGCAAAGGCTCCAGCAGTGTTCGCCGTGGTGTGATCCACCGCGAACCCACTGTAGGAGTGAGCTTGCTCGCGATAGCGATGTATCAGTCAGAGCGGCATCAACCGGACTGACGTATCGCGAGCAAGCT
>NZ_JASCOY010000219.1:0-566 GCF_029960075.1 Pseudomonas sp. PS02290 | reverse complement strand
ACCCACTCCGATTTCAGGCTGCCAAAAAATCGCTCCATCGGGGCGTTATCCCAGCACTCGCCTTTTCGACTCATGCTCTGCCTTAAACCATGGGTCACCAGCTCGTTCCGGAATTTATGGCTGGTGTACTGACAGCCTTGGTCCGAGTGAAACAGCACATCTTTAGGTCGCCCGCGAAGCTCAACCGCCATTCTCAACGCCTCACAGGTCAGCGAGGCGTCGGGTGTCATCGAAAAGGACCAGCCCACAACCCTGCGTGCAAACAAGTCGAGCACTGCGGCGAAATACATCCACTGCTTACCCACTTTTATGTACGTTACATCCCCGCACCACACGGTATTGGGGGCATTCACATCAAACTTGCGTTTGAGCAGATGGGGCGCCACCAATGCCTCGACCCCTGAAGACTTGTATTTGTGCGGACGACGCTGACAGCTCACGACCCCGGATTCACGCATGAGCGTGCGGGCCATGTATCGGCCAACCTGATGCCCTTCGCTGCGAAGATCACTGGACAGCGTTCTTGCCCCCGCTGATCCCCTCGACTCCTTGTGAAGCCTGACCAG
>NZ_JASCOY010000218.1:0-580 GCF_029960075.1 Pseudomonas sp. PS02290 | reverse complement strand
GCTTGCTCTCGGTTGGGCCCTTCGTTCCTCAGGGTTCCTTCACTCCGGTCTCGCTCCGTGGGCCCGCCGCCATCCGCCATCCATGGCGGGGGGCGGCTCTCGCGGCATCCATGCCGCTCGGCCCACTCCGCGTCGTCTGCGTTCGGCCTGCACCCAGGTCGCGATTGGCGTCGTCTGGGAGTTTTATGTTTGAAGATCAAAAGCAGATCAAGGGCGGGTCAAGCGCCAAGGACTTGTGGGAGTGAGCTTGCTCACGAAGGGGTCGGTACATCCAACACATATCTGGTGTTTGAGATAAAGCATTCGCGAGCAAGCTCGCTCCCACAGGATGGGTGTGAGATCAGCAAAATTGTTGGCGCCTGAGCTGGCCTCTTCCCGGCTAAAGCCGGTCCCACTAAAAGCACCGCATACACCCTGTGGCATTGCCTCCGACTGTAGAACCGGCTTCAGCCGGGAAGCCGTTGATCTGCTTTAAAGCGCTTTTGATCTTCATACGCAAAAAGCCCAAACACCACAAATCGCGACTTGGGTGCAGGCTGAACGCAGGTCTCGCGCAGTGGGCCGAGCCGCATGGATGCGG
>NZ_JASCOY010000217.1:0-604 GCF_029960075.1 Pseudomonas sp. PS02290 | reverse complement strand
GGTTCCTTCACTCCGGTCTCGCTCCGTGGGCCCGCCGCCATCCGCCATCCATGGCGGGGGCGGCTCTCGCGGCATCCATGCCGCTCGGCCCACTCCGCGAGACCTGCGTTCAGCCTGCACCCAAGTCGCGATTTGCGGTGTTTGAGCCATTTGCGTATGAATATCAAAAGCGCTTCAAAGCAGATCAACAGCTTCCCGGCTAAAGCCGGTCCTACAGTCAGAGCTGGTCCCACTGACGGCACACGGTACCTTGTAGGACCGGCTTCAGCCGGGAAGAGGCCAGTTCAGGCACCAACATTTTTGCTGATAGCACCGCCCTCCCTGTGGGAGCGAGCTTGCTCGCGAATGCTGTATTCCAAACACCAGATATTTGATGGATGTACCAACCCCTTCGTGAGCAAGCTCACTCCCACACGTCCGTAGCGACTGATCTGCCCTCGATCTGCTCTTGATCTGCCTTGCTTTGCTTTTGATCTTTCCTACGAAGCAAGTCCAGACACCGCCAAACGCGACTTTGGTGCAGGCCGAACGCAGACGACGCGGAGTGGGCCGAGCGGCATGGATGCCGCGAGAGCGCCGCTAGGACATGGATGTCCGTTCGGCG
>NZ_JASCOY010000216.1:0-624 GCF_029960075.1 Pseudomonas sp. PS02290 | reverse complement strand
CCGATTACTACTAAAAACGCGAACAGGACCCGGGCTTCGGCGGCTTCCACCGCCTCGAATTCGGCCTGTTTTCGCAGAAGTCCGTCGACGGCCTGACGCCGGTCGTGCAGAAGCTGCAAACCGACATCGCCAGCCTGAAACAGCAACTGCTGGCCCAGAGCATTGCCCCGGAACAACTGGCGAGCATGGTCGTGCGCAACATGCGCAGCATCGCCGAGGTCCGCAACAACGGTGAAGAAGAACGCTACAGCCACCTCGACGTGAACGGCTTTGCCGCCAACCTGGAAGGCACGCGCAAGGTCATCGAGCTGCTGCGTCCGCTGCTGGCCAAGTCCTCCGGCGACGTGCTGAAAAAGATCGACACCGCGAGCACCGCCCTGGATGACCAGTTGCTGATGCTCAAGACCGCCGACGGCTTCAAGCCGTACGACCAGGTCAGCACCGAACAACGAAAACAAATAGCAGACAAGGCCAAGGCACTGGCCGACGCACTCGATGGAATCGATCCGGCCCTCGGCCTCTCAGGCCTGTGAGCGTGCCCAGGCGGGTGCCCCATGCCCCCGCCCGGCCCTGAAACCAGAGCGCAGCCCGCATTCACATGAAAGACTCCGATTCAAAAAACGC
>NZ_JASCOY010000215.1:0-666 GCF_029960075.1 Pseudomonas sp. PS02290 | reverse complement strand
GTAACCAAGGGTGCTTGCTCTCGGTTTGGCCCGACTTCGTCGGGTTCCTTCACTCCGGTCCCGCTCCGTGGGCCCGCGCCGAACGGACATCCATGTCCTGACGGCGCTCTCGCCGCATCCATGCGGCTCGACCCACTCCGCGAGACCTCCGTTCAGCCTGCACCAAAGTCGCGATAGGTGTCGTCTGAGGGTTATGTGTTTGAAGATCAAGATCAAAAGCAGATCAGAAGCAGATCGAGGGCGGGTCAAGCGCCAAGGACGTGTGGGAGTGAGCTTGCTCACGAAGGGGCCGGTACATCCATCGGATATCTGGCGTGTTGGATAAAGCATTCGCGAGCAAGCTCGCTCCCACAAGGAGGGGGGCTATCAGCAAAAATATCGGCGCCTGAGCTGGCCTCTTCCCGGCTAAAGCCGGTCCCACTAACAGCAGCGCGTGCAGTCAGCAGGAAGGGCGCCGACTGTAGGACCGGCTTCAGCCGGGAAGCTCTTGATCTACTTTTGATCTTCCTACACAAAAAGCCCAAACGCCGCCAATCGCGACTTGGGTGCAGGCTGAACGCAGACGACGCGGAGTGGGCCGAGCGGCATGGATGCCGCGAGAGCGCCGTCAGGACATGGATGTCCGTTCGGCGCGGGCCCACGGAGCGTCGTCGGAGTGAGGGTATT
>NZ_JASCOY010000214.1:0-707 GCF_029960075.1 Pseudomonas sp. PS02290 | reverse complement strand
ACTGCCTTCACTCCGGTCCCGCTCCGTGGGCCCGCCGCCATCCGCCATCCATGGCGGGGGGCGGCTCTCGCGGCATCCATGCCGCTCGGCCCACTCCGCGAAACCTGCGTTCAGCCTGCACCAAAGTCGCGTTTTGTGGTGTCTGGACTACCGCGTGGAAGATCAAAAGCAGATCAAAAGCCTCCCGGCTGAAGCCGGTCTACAGGGACGCGCGGTGTTTCAGTGGGACCGGCTTTAGCCGGGAAGAGGCCGGTCTGGGCGCAGGCAGTTTTGCTGATCAGACACCGGTCCTGTGGGAGCGAGCTTGCTCGCGAATGCTTTATCTCAAACAGCAGATATCCGATGGATGTACCGACCCCTTCGTGAGCAAGCTCACTCCCACAGAGGGGTGCTAGCCGCACAAATGTAGGCGCCTGAGCTGGCCTCTTCCCGGCTAAAGCCAGTCCTACAAAAGCACCGCGTACACCCTGCTGAATTGGCTCCGACTGTAGGACCGGCTTCAGCCGGGAAGCCGTTAATCTGCTTTAAAACGCTTTTGATCTTCCTACGCAAATAGTCCAGACACCGCAAATCGCGACTTGGGTGCAGGCCGAGCGCAGACGACGCGCAGTGGGCCGAGCGGCATGGATGCCGCGAGAGCGCCGCTAGGACATGGATGTCCGTTCGGCGCGGGCCCACGGAGCGTCGTCGGAGTGAGGGTATTCCGA
>NZ_JASCOY010000213.1:0-811 GCF_029960075.1 Pseudomonas sp. PS02290 | reverse complement strand
GCGGTACAGCGGCAGGGCGGCTTCGTTATCGGCAAACACGGTGAGTTCAACCCGGTGCAGGTTCATCCAGTTGTCCGCGACTTCCAGCACGGCGGCCATCAGCCGCGACCCCACCCCTTTACCCTGCCACCCCGCCGCCACGCCCATGCCGATGGCGCCGACATGGCGCTGGCGAATGCGCGCGTATTGTTCCAGACCGATGTTGCCGATCACCTGACCTTGGTGCAAAGCGACCAGCTTCACCGAACGGTCATCCGCCCCCGCCAGCCGTTTGCGCCAGACATCGGCCGACTGATACGGCATCTGAAGCACCTGACGACACACACTGGGGTCGTTATACAACGCATTGACACCCTCGATATGGGCCTCGGTAAAACGATGGATCACCACCTGATCAACAGCAACATTCACTGGATTCATCCTTTGAAAACAGAAAGAGGGGACAGTCTAAGCGGCTAATTGCGGATGTGGCTACGGTGGCCAGCGCCCAAAAGCATGGATAGCGTGAGTTGTGACGCGGAGCGTCACGGGATGCATGCCCACGCAGAGCGTGGGAACGATCAACAGCATTCGCGAGCAAGCTCGCTCCCACGGGGACGGTGTCGTTTCATCAGTCTTTGCCTGCCTGAGCAGGCGCCTTCCCGGCTAAAGCCAGTCCCACTAACGGCAACGCGTGCATCCAGTGGGATGGCCTTCTCGGCTGAAGCCGGTCCCACTAACAGCAGCAGCGCGTGCACTCAGTGGGACCGTCTTCCCGGCTGAAGCCGGTCCTACAAAAAGCATGCGCTGTGTCGGTAGGACGGGCTTCAGC
>NZ_JASCOY010000212.1:0-880 GCF_029960075.1 Pseudomonas sp. PS02290 | reverse complement strand
GGCTCTGTTGCAAAAATCGTGAAGCTTGAGCATGCTTGGCGGAGATTGGACGGACGGAACGATGACGGATTTCAAGTGGCGCCATTTCCAGGGTGATGTGATCCTGTGGGCGGTGCGCTGGTATTGTCGCTATCCGATCAGCTATCGCGACCTTGAGGAAATGCTGGCGGAACGCGGCATTTCGGTCGACCATACGACGATCTATCGCTGGGTCCAGTGCTACGCCCCGGAGATGGAGAAGCGGCTGCGCTGGTTCTGGCGGCGTGGCTTTGATCCGAGCTGGCGCCTGGATGAAACCTACGTCAAGGTGCGGGGCAAGTGGACCTACCTGTACCGGGCAGTCGACAAGCGGGGCGACACGATCGATTTCTACCTGTCGCCGACCCGCAGCGCCAAGGCAGCGAAGCGGTTCCTGGGCAAGGCCCTGCGAGGCCTGAAGCACTGGGAAAAGCCTGCCACGCTCAATACCGACAAAGCGCCGAGCTATGGTGCAGCGATCACCGAATTGAAGCGCGAAGGAAAGCTGGACCGGGAGACGGCCCACCGGCAGGTGAAGTATCTCAATAACGTGATCGAGGCCGATCACGGAAAGCTCAAGATACTGATCAAGCCGGTGCGCGGTTTCAAATCGATCCCCACGGCCTATGCCACGATCAAGGGATTCGAAGTCATGCGAGCCCTGCGCAAAGGACAGGCTCGCCCCTGGTGCCTGCAGCCCGGCATCAGGGGCGAGGTGCGCCTTGTGGAGAGAGCTTTTGGCATTGGGCCCTCGGCGCTGACGGAGGCCATGGGCATGCTCAACCACCATTTCGCAGCAGCCGCCTGATCGGCGCAGAG
Organism: Pseudomonas sp. PS02290; assembly: GCF_029960075.1. Taxonomy (NCBI): domain Bacteria; kingdom Pseudomonadati; phylum Pseudomonadota; class Gammaproteobacteria; order Pseudomonadales; family Pseudomonadaceae; genus Pseudomonas; species Pseudomonas sp. PS02290. Next base: position 43 of record NZ_JASCOY010000212.1, on the reverse strand, counting down.
CGACAGCCTACCTCTGACTGCCGCCAATCTTTGCAACAGAGCC
>NZ_JASCOY010000211.1:0-1089 GCF_029960075.1 Pseudomonas sp. PS02290 | reverse complement strand
GTTCCCTCACTCCGACGACGCTCCGTGGGCCCGCGCCGAACGGACATCCATGTCCTAGCGGCGCTCTCGCGGCATCCATGCCGCTCGGCCCACTCCGCGTCGTCTGCGTTCGGCCTGCACCCAAGTCGCGATTGGCGGTGACTGAGCCTTTTGCGCAGTAAGATCAAAAGCGCGCTTACGCTTAGTAGGACCGGCTTTAGCCGGGAAGAGGCCCGTCCAAACGCTGACGTCCGATCGTCCCCACGCTCCGCGTGGGAATGCATCCCGTGACGCTCCGACGTCACCTCCCCAGGCCTGAATCCGCGTTGGAAATCTTCGGTCGGACACCGTTCCTGTGGGAGTCGAGCTTGCTCGCGAATGCTGTATTGCAAACACCAACTATTCGGCGGATGTACCAATGCCTTCGCGAGCAAGCTCGCTCCCACAAATACGCGGCGTGTGGGAACGATCAGAGACACCGCAAAACTTATGGCGCACCCACCGGCCTCTTTCCGGCTGAAGCCGGTCCTACGGGGGCGGCGCCGGTTTAACTGACTGCACGCGGTGCTTTTAGTGGGACCGGCTTTAGCCGGGAAGAGGCCCGTCCAAACGCTGACGTTCGATCGTCCCCACGCTCCGCGTGGGAATGCATCCCGTGACGCTCCGCGTCACCTCCCCAGGCCTGAATCCGCGTTGGAAATCCGGGATTGGACACCATCCCTGTGGGAGTCGAGCTTGCTCGCGAATGCTGTATTGCAAACACCAACTATTCGGCGGATGTACCAATGCCTTCGCGAGCAAGCTCGTCCCCCACAGGGAGGTAGTCGTGTCTGCAAAACTGCCAGCGCCCATGCTGGCCTCTTCCCGGCTAAACCCGGTCCCACTAACAGCAAGCACCGCGTACCTCTGTAGGACCGGCTTCAGCCGGGAAGCCTTCGCTGTTGCTCTCGCTCTGGCCTTTGCTTTTGATCTTCTACGCAGGAAGTCCAAGCGACACAAATCGCGACTTGGGTGCAGGCCGAACGCAGACGACGCGGAGTGGGCCGAGCGGCATGGATGCCGCGAGAGCGCCGCTAGGACATGGATGTCCGTTCGGCGCGGGCCCACGGA
>NZ_JASCOY010000210.1:0-1102 GCF_029960075.1 Pseudomonas sp. PS02290 | reverse complement strand
GGCATCAACTGTGCGATGGCCCCTGTGGAGGCACCCAGCCGCACACGCCCGGCCAAGCCCTGCACCTGACGCTCCACGTCCTCAAGCGCCTGCTCCGCATCCGCCAACAGGCGCCGCGCGCGCTCCACCAGCGTTTCTCCAATCGCCGAAGGCTGAATGCGCCCACGTGTGCGCGACAACAGCTTTCCGCCAACCCGCGACTCCAGGTCGGCAATATGCAAACTGACCGTGGGTGGCGCGAGGTGCAGCACACGGGCCGCCTCGGCAAACGAACCCAGGTCGGCAATGGCCACCAACGTGCGCAGACGGTCCAGGCTGATTTCGCGCATGAGTCACTCCTTGTTCAGAAAAGCTGAATTTCATCGTTTAGAAATTCAACTTTTCCTATCTTAGCCCCTCACTGAAGATTGGAACTCCTGATTTCCTATGTCCGAGAGCATTCCATGGCAAGTCCTCTTATATTCATCGACGGCGACCACTCCTCGATCTGATCGAACGGTTTGGCCGGCGGCAGGTTGTCTGCCTGCGGGTCAGCCATGTCCACATCCGGCGGTATGGGCTTGGCCGGTGGCTCCGACGTCTTGAGGTGCTGGCGGCGATCAGCGTCGCGCCGCGCCTTGCGCGTGGCCTTCTGGGCGGTGGTCACGATCTCGCGCATCTGCCCGATCATGCGGAACAGCGCCGACTCGTCCACCTGCTCGCGCCCGAGCTGACGCAATTTGGCCAGCGCCTGGCGTTGTTCCCAGAGGGTGACGGCCGGATGGGACAAGGTGCGGTAGTGGATCTCCAGATAGTGCTGACCTTCCGGTTCCAGTACCCAGATGCGGCTGATGTCGCGCGGATCGCGCCGGATCAGGAAGGCGGGCAAGCGCTCGCGCCGGGCAATCCACGGCTTGAGGGCGTCGGCGTAGTAGTGGATGTGGTCGATGACAAAGCCGGTGCGGGTCAGGGTGCGGCGGATCACCGGCAGGAAATCGGCTCTGTTGCAAAGATTGGCGGCAGTCAGAGGTAGGCTGTCGCTCTGCGCCGATCAGGCGGCTGCTGCGAAATGGTGGTTGAGCATGCCCATGGCCTCCGTCAGCGCCGAGGGCCCAATGCCAAA
>NZ_JASCOY010000020.1:0-75372 GCF_029960075.1 Pseudomonas sp. PS02290 | reverse complement strand
GATGCGGGAACGGCGGGCACGCTGGACCAGTCGAGCGTGCACTGCATCGCGGACGGTGAAGTGGTGGCCTATCGCATTGATGAGCAGTCGCCTGACACGACGTATTTCGTCAATAAACAGCTCGTTTCAAAGCCGTTCTCGCGGAATTTCGTGCTGGTGCGACACCGCTTGCAGCCGCCTGCCGTCAAGGGCAGCACGGACACGCCGCCGAGTCTGATTATTCACAGTCTCTACATGCATTTGCGGGATTGGGCGGCGTACGAAAAAGACTCGGCTGTCGTCAGGCCAGGATTCTGGAAATCCGGATCCACCCTTCAGGTTCGCGTCGACGTTAACGACATCCATGGGGACTATCCCGGGCAACGCGGACTGAACGTGCGCAACAAAGCGAGCAAGGGCGCGATCATCGGCTGGCTGCCGCGTGGTGCGGAAGTCCAGGTCAGCGGCAAAGGCACTTATCGCAAGCTTGAAAACACCCCCGGCCCTGATCACCTGAAAGACGCCAGCGGCGGGTTGCGAGGTTATGTCTGCGCCGACTTCCTGCGACCCATGGCGGGCGAGCAGCATCGGGTCGTTTCCGAGACGCCCCTGAACGTCCGTGCTCAGCCAATGGTTCGCAAAGGCAACGAGATCGGCACGCTATACCCAGGCACCGAGGTGACGGTCAGTGGTACGGGCCGGTTTCGCAAGCTGGAGTGGGTCAATCAATACGTGCACTTCGCTTCGTTGCAGAGCGGTGCGGTCGAGCCGGAAGCGCGGGGCAGCGTTGTCGTTCTGGATAAGCCGGTTGCGATCAAGGCCGGTGAACTGATCGGGCACATGGGCCGATATCACGAAGGCGCCGTCGATTACCCGGAGAATCGTCTGCACCTGGAGGTGTTCAGCGCGGGCGACGTAAAAACGTTCCTGCGCCTGAGCCGCCTTTGGGCAGACAAACTGCCCGCCAGCAGCAGGACTTGGCTGAAACTCGTCAAAGGCACACCCGTGGTCGCGCATCAGGGCACGTTCAGCAGCAAAAAGCCGCCGACGTTGAAGGCGGCAGACACGCTCAGCGCCGCGCAATTGTTGCTTCCCAAAAGTTTGCTCGACGGTTTGCCGGCCGAGCGAAAAATCGCGGTGCCTGCCAGTGCCGACAGCAAAGCGTGCAACTGGTATCGCCTGGATGGGCTGCTGCACGACGCCGACAACAACCTGCTCGACGGTTGGGTGCGTGAAGAAGTCGGCGTGACGCCGTGGCTCAGTCCTTGGTCGTGGGAAGGCTACGAGACCCTCGCCGACTACGATTCGCCGCGGAGCATGCTGGCGTCTTTTATGCGTGCATCGGGGCGTTTTAAAGAGGACGAGGTCACTCGCCACGGCGCGGCGGCTGACAGAGCCGACCAAGGCCCGATCAAAAAGCGCCTGTGCGACATCATTGACCGCAACCTTGACGACAAGCTCAGCGGCAGCGAGATACAAGCCGCACTGAGATTGTCAGCCCACGCGCAGTCGATTTCGCAGTTGATAGTTCGCTACCAAAGCGAATGGCATCACGTCCCGGGCAAGTGGGATGCGCTGGACGACTTGCTGGGGCATGGCGGCTCGACGCCTAACCTGAACTGGTTGGCGGAGAAGGAGCGGATCAAGGCGATGAGTTGGTGGGCCGAGGTGGCCGGACGGCTTGGGTTGCCTGTAGATGGGAAAGTCCATCATCTGCATCCGGTGGGGCTGATCAGTAGCTTTCAAGGAAGTGGATTCACGTTCAGCCTGGAAGCGATGCTTAAGCTTTATCCCCGGCTGGACTCAAATCGGCATAAGGACTTGACCACAATCGCCGACGAGCTTAATGCAAAAATTGAAGTTTACAAACTTGACACCCCCTTAAGACGCGCTCACTTTTTCGCTCAGATATTGGAGGAGACAGGCGAAGGATTAAGTGTCAGTGAAGATCTAACTTACAGCGCCGATGCACTTATAGCACTTTTTAGCTACTTCAGGACTCGACCGAACGAAGCTAAAAAACACGGATACTATAAAAAGCATGGGAGGATAAAGGAAGATGGTTTTCCTATGTCCCAATCAGATTTTGAAGCGATCGCGAACGGTGCCTACGGAGCACGAAGTGAACTGGGCAACAGAGGCCACGCCAGCGGTGATGGCTGGAAATACCGCGGGCGCGGGCTCAAGCAATTAACAGGTCTTCATAACTATAAAGTTTTCAACGACTGGCATGTCGAGAACCAGCACAACTGGCCTGAAGACAAAGTAAACTTTGTAGAAAACCCGGATCTGCTCACCCACATGAGATACGCAACGCGATCAGCGATAAACTTCTGGCTGAGCAAGAAGATATATGAAATTGCGGACAAGGGAGCGATGCCGGACGTTGTAAACCTGGTAACCGATATCGTCAACAAAGGCACCAAGAGTAGACGAAATCGCGTCAAGAATTTCGAAAGAATCTGGGCGAGCGGAATTTTAGAATGATACGTCCAGAAAATATAAGAAGGCACTTTCGCGGGGCCGCCAAAAACGGCACACGGACCGGGCTCATAAAAGGGTTGCCAGCAATACTGTTGATGCTGACAAGCGCGGCCACCGAAGCAGCCTGTCTTGAGGAATATGAGGCTCTTCTCACTGAACGCTATGTAGGCTATGCGCCTACCGAGCACGAGACAGTTTGTAAGCGATGGCCGGCCACCGGATTACTGATTTTCGCAACCGCCATCAAAACAGATGTAATTGCTGACATGGATTTAGTGATCATAGACCCCTCTACGCAAAGCATCGTGGGCACAACCCGTGAGAAAGTGACTCTCGACGCAGGCGCAATCAATAGTTATGGAATAACGATAGACACGGCAAATTACCGATTAGATAAAAATAACATTGCGTTCGGGATCCGGACTTTGTGGGAAGGATCGTCACAGCCAAATCCATACGGTTCGACCTCGCTGAGTCTATACAGCTTAGGTGACAACGGATTGAACAATGTATTGAAAGGACTCACTGTCCAAGAGCGGGTTGGTGAATGGGACACGCACTGCGCTGGAAGCTTTCAAGAAAGGCACATGACTCTGGCAATGCAGCAGTCGCGAGAGAATTACGCTGACATCGTCGTCAGAGAGACGGTGAGAAATACAAGATCGTTTGGAGCTGAAGCCAACTGTGAGACCACTACCCTGGGGCAGAAGACCAACTCATACACGCTTGAATACAAGCAAGGATACGCAGTTCCTGAAAATTTAAAATCACTTGGCTACAAGTAAACCCTGCTCCAGATACTACCTGCATATGCCGAATTTTAGGAGAGTGCTTTATATGAGATGCAGCGTGTGGATGGCGGCACTTCCCAAGCGTTTCGCCATTATTGGTGTCGGTTGCGCAACGACAGTTGCTGTAGCGAGTTCGTCCACCAACGCACAAGCTAACTTCTCTTGGGAGGGTACGTTCAGAGTAGGCAGTTTGCTTTGCACCTCGCCAGAGAACGGATCTGACTGCTCAGACGTTTTCAACGACAGTTTAGAAGTACGCAAAAAAGGTGAGGACTATCTGGTGACGCTTGAAAGCACCCAGGCCAATCAGCATGTCTGTGCGTTTTCATTTCTCATGAAAGAAGCTGGCCGACACCTGATTTACGAAACCGCGCACGGACGAGTACGGATGATCCGAACGGATGCAGCGCTGATCATCTCGTCGAGAAATGTCGACCAACCGCGTTAGGCCTGGGTATTTGCGGGGCACATGCGGACATTGATGGCCTGGTATTTCCTTGGTCAAGTAAGCGTCGAGCTGAATGAGTCCGAAGAATGAAAAGAGTGAATCAAAGAAGTACATGCATCAAGTCGATTTTGAGCCTCGGATTCACAGTTACGATTCTGATAAGCGTGTCAGTTCTCGCCAGTGAAGACGTCAGTTGCGTCAAAAACGAAACCCTCATTGCCGGTTGCCGTCTTGATGAGCAAAAGCAGCGGTCAGTCTCTCTATGCAGCAGTGCCGACAAAGAAACCATCACCTATCGATTCGGGACGCCTGAAAAGGATGAGATGACGCAAACATTCCGAGCAACCCGCCCGCTTTTTCGGTGGGTAGATAAGGCGACATACACCACCTATTTTGGATTTCGCACGGGTGAGTACGGATATGTCGTAGGTGTGCCTCAACAAACCTTCGGTGCCAAAGCGTTTCTAGAGGTACTCAAGCTCAACAAAACCATCATGAGCAAAACCTGCACCGCGAACTCGTTCGGCTCGGAGCATCTGAAGAATGTTGCGATAAAGGAGCTGGATGACGGCTCGGTTCGAGCACCGCATTTTTCATTTCCGCCATGATCCACGCATAAAGAGGAACAGCGTCCTGTGGACGCAAACCTTGGTCAAAAAAAACACCCCGACCATTCGGGGTGTTTCCTTTCTGCGCTATGGGGTTCAGCCATAGGGTGAAACAGCGGAGGACTTCAGTGCGCTGTAGCTGTGATCAACGTTGCACGCTCTCCGCTTGTTCGGTCAGCCGTTAGCGCACGCCTTCCTGACGCAGCGCGTTGGGCTGGAAGTCGCTGACAGTGGCGGTGAAGCCGAAGTCATAGGCTTTTTTCTCTTCGTTCTTCATGCCCAGCGCCAGGTAACGGCCGGACTGCAGGTCGTACAGGGCTTCGAGGGCATACCACGGCACTTGTTTGTCGTAGTAGTTTTCGGCGTGGGCTTCAGCCACGCGCCACAGTTGACCACGGCCGTCGTAGTGATCGATCACCGCTGCCTGCCAGGTGTCTTCGTCGATGAAGAAGTCACGTTTGGCGTAGATGTGACGCTGGCCTTCTTTCAGCGTGGCAGTCACGTGCCAGACGCGACGCAGTTCATAGCGCGCCAGGTCCTGATTGATGTGGCCGGCCTTGATGATGTCGGTGTATTTCAGCTTCGGATCGTCGAGCTTGTAGCTATCAGAGGCGATGTACATTTCTTGTTTGCCGATCAGCTTCCAGTCGTAGCGGTCTGGCGCGCCGTTGAACATGTCGAGGTTGTCGGAGGTGCGCAGGCCATCGGCGGCGGTGCCCGGCCCGTCGTAGGACACTTGTGGCGCACGACGTACGCGACGCTGCCCGGCGTTATAGACCCACGCCGCGCGCGGCTCTTTGACCTGGTCGAGGGTTTCGTGCACCAGCAGTACGGAACCTGCCAGACGCGCCGGCGCCGTTACTTCCTGTTTGAAGTAGAACAGGATGTTGCCCGGGTTCTTCGGATCGAAATCCTTCATCTTGTCGCGGAAGACGAACTCGTCGTGGAAGTACACCGGGTTGAACGAGCCGTTGGTCTGCGGCGTGGCCTGGGTAACCAGACGCGAGACGCTGCCGCCGCGATAACGGGTGATGTGGTTCCAGATGACCTCAAGGCCATCCTTCGGAATCGGGAACGGCACTGCGGTTTCGAAATTCTCCAGGCCGTTGCCGCCACCCACCAGTTTGGTGTTGGTGGCGTTTTTCTTGATGGCGGCGAATACGTCAGCGGGCACAGTCGCGCCACGATGGGACGGGTAGACCGGCATCTTGTAGGTGTCCGGGTACCGCTTGAACATCGCGTACTGGCCCGGGGCAAGTTTGTCCTTGTACTGATCCACGTTCTGCGCAGTGATGGTGAACTGCGCTTTTTCGTTGGCGTACGGGTTGGCCAGGAAGCCTTTGTCGTCCACGGCGCCGGCATTGGTCGGCATCGGGCTCCAGGCCGGAATGGTGTTGGCAGCGTTGCCGGCTTTTTCCGCGCCCATCGGCGTCAGCGTGGTGCCCAGCTTGGCGGCTTCGGCGTCGGACACCGCAGCCATCACGCTGGTCGCCAACAACGACAGACCCAACACGCCAACCTGCAACAGACCCTTCGTGATTTTCATTTTCATTATTGTCCTTAGAAGTTCATGCCGAAGCTGAGCGCTACGAAGTCGCGGTCGTCCACGGTGGTGTACTTGCCGTCGAAGAAGTTGGTGTAGGAAAGGTTGGCGGTGTAGGTGTTCTGGTACTCGGCGTCGAGGCCCAGACTCACGGCCTTGCGACCTTCCTCGAAGTTGCCGCCAGGACCTGGCGAGTAGCCGTCGACGTCGTGGGACCAGGCCACGCTCGGACGCAGGTTCACCCCGGCGAAGACGTTGTTGTAATCCCAGATGGCGCGGGCGCGGTAACCCCACGAATCGGTGGTGGTGAAGCCATCGTTTTCGCAATAGCGGCTAAGGTTGTTCTGCGCGGCAGTGCCCAGGGTGCTGGCGTTGAGGGTCTGACATTGACCGCCTGGCAGCGGGCCCGGGCCATAGCTCGGGTCGCGGCCATAACGCAGTTTCGAGGTGCTTTCCAGCCCGCCGACGTGGGTCCAGCCCACCTCACCCACCACGGTCAGACGTTCGGCGCCCATCACTTGGTCGAAGAAGTGCGTGAAGGTGGTCTGCGCCTGGCTGATTTCCTTGCGGCGATAGCCTTTCTGGTCCTGGCCGGGTGCGCCCTGCAGCAGCGACACGTTCGAGTTCAGCGGCGACAGGCCGGAATACAGGATGTCGGTGGTGTTCAACTGCACCGGTGCGTTAGGGCGATAGCTGACTTCGCCGCTCCACGCCGTGCCGGTGGGCAAGGTGGTGGAGAAGCTCAGGCCGAACAGGTGAATGTCTTCCGGGTATTCAACGTAGTAGCTGGAGTTGGCAGCGACCACGACGGGCAACAGGGTTGGCGCGAGGGCCGCCGCGACGCCTCGAGGAACGCCGTTTGCCGCCAGACCTCCAACCAGGCCCGCTGCGCTGTAGGCGCTTGCCGGACCGCCCTTGCCGCTGAAGATCGGCAGACGGCTGTGGTAGTTCATGTAATAGGCGCCGAACTCGGTGTCCAGCGGCTCGAAGTTGTAGTGCATGGCCAGGCCATACTGGCCACTGTCCCGGGCATCGCGATCAGGGCCTCGGGCGACCACTGCGCCCTCGTCAGGATTACCAAAGTTCACGCCGCGCGCAGCCAGCGTGTTCTGAACGGGGCCACGCAACGCGGCAGGCAGCGCCGCATTGAGGCTGTTGCGGGTACGCAGTACGGCCAGGTTGCTGTTGCAGCCGTCCGCGATCACGTCCGGTTGCGAGAAGAAAGTGCCGCAGTTGTCGACGACCGTCTGGTCCCATTCCAGCTGGTAAAAGCCTTCAGCCGAGAGGTTTTCGGTCAGGCTTTGCGACAGGTAGAACATGTTGACCGGAATCAGGCCTTCCTTGATTTCCGAGCCAGGGCGACGGAACGCGGACACGTCGACCGGGTTGATGCTGTTGATGCCGCCCTGGATGAAGGTACTTTCACCCCAACTGACGACTTGCTTGCCCAGACGCACCGAGCCCGGCTCATCGGCAATGGAGTAGTTGTGATAGACGAATGCGTCGAGCAGCTCGAAACCTGAGGATTTGGCGCCTTCCTTGCGGCCGGAATCGCTGATGTCCTTGAAGTCACGGCTTTCGTCCTTGAGCTCGAAGTCGTACCAGTACTTGCCCCGCAGGAACACACCGGTGTCGCCGTATTTCAGTTCAAGATCGTGGATGCCCTTGAAGATCTTCGAAAACGTTTCGCCGCTTTTGAAGTTCAAGTGACCGTCGTCGGAGGTTTGCGAAAGACCGTGACCGCCGTTGTTGGAGCCGATCAGGTTCTTGTTGGCGTTCTGGGTGGACCAGCTTGCCCCTATTGAGAGCGACGAGTCGAAGTTGCCTTCGATTTCTCCGATATTGAAACTGACGCCGAATGCAGGGCCGGCGAGCGTGGAAGCGAGGCTGACGGCCAGGGGCAATTTAGCCCGGCGCCAGAACTGGTTAGCTGATGTCATCGACGCTACTCCATGTGCTTTTATTTTTATGGCAGTGGGTGCTTCCAGAAACGACTCAGGCGGACGGGCCGCAGTGCCTGGGTGTCAACGCCGATCGGGCAGCCAAACAACTGCGAAACGATCAGTGCGCTTTTTCTCCGGTACCTACCTACTGCCGACTATAGCCAGCAGGTGCTGCTGCTTGATCCCTCTAAAGTGTGATTTGCAGCGCCAACACCTCTGGCACGCCGACTCCAGAGTGGCAAATCACAACGCAGGGGGAGCATGGCTGAAAAAAGAGAATTGGTAAGGAAGACGCCGGATTAGAGCCTTCGCGGCACATTTTCACGGGGATGAACCGATGAAATGGCCGCGAAGGACAGCGTCAGAGCGTGGAGAGGAAAGCGCTGTTACTGCCCTGCCATTCGAGGATGTTCTGACGTATTTGCTTCTTGTCGAGCTTGCCGACGCTGGTCTTGGGAATTTCGGTAACAAGGGCGATCTGGCTCGGAATCGCCCACTTGTTAATGTGCCCCTGTTCCACAAACGGCTTGAGATGATCCTTAAGGGTCTTGGCATCCAGGACGTGACCCTCGCGGGCGACCAGCAGCGCAAACGGTCGCTCGCCCCACTGAGGATCGGCGATACCCACCACGGCCACTTCGCGTACACCGGGATGGCGACTGCAGAGGTCCTCCAGTTGCAGGGAAGACACCCATTCGCCACCGGTCTTGATCACGTCTTTGATGCGGTCACGAATATCGATCCCGCCCATGCTGTCCAGCGTCGCCACGTCACCGGTGTGCAGCCAGCCCCCAGCCCACAGTTCGGCGCCCTTCTCCGGCTCGCGGTAATAACCTTCGCTCAGCCATGGTGCGCGCAGCACCAGTTCGCCCTGGGTCTCGCCGTCGGAAGGCAGGAAATTGCCCTCACCATCGACAATCGCCGCCTCAACCAGCACGCCCGGCGCGCCGGCCTTGATTCGGTAGGCGGTCCGTTCGTCTTCACTGGCAGCCATCAAGTCGTCATTCAGGTGCGCAACCGACACCAATGGCCCGGTCTCGGACATGCCGTAGGCGGCAGACAGCTGAATCCCTTTGGCCTTGGCTGCCTCGTACAGCGAACGATTGAGCGAGCTGCCGCCGATGATGATGTGCCAGCCAGTGAAATCCATGTTCTGGGCGGCTTTGGCGTTGAGGACCATTTGCATGATGGTGGGCACGCAGTGAGAAAACGTGACCTTCTCTTTTTGCCAGAGCTGCACCAGCAACTCGGGATCGTAGCGGCCGGGATACACTTGTTTGGCGCCCAGCATCGTTGCGGCATAGGGCACGCCCCACGCATGCACGTGGAACATCGGCGTGATTGGCATGTAAACCTTGTCGCCGCCCAGAATGCCTTCGACGCTGCCCATGATCGTCGCGACGGCCATGGTGTGCAGCACGAGTTGGCGATGGGTGAAATAAACGCCCTTGGGGTTCCCCGTCGTGCCAGTGGTGTAGAACGTGGTCGCCACCGAGTTCTCGTCGAAATCCTCGAATTGATAGTGCGGATTCGCCGCGGCCAGCAACGCTTCGTACTCGCCCACAAGATTGGGCAGGTCGGCGGTAGCGTCAGCGGTGTCAGTGAGTAACAGTGTTTTTTCGACCGTGGTCAGTTGCCCGGCGATGGCGTTGTAGAGGGGCACGAATTCGCTGTTCACCAGCACGAGCTTGTCTTCGGCATGGTTCATGGTGAACAGGATCTGCTCGGGCGAAAGCCGAATGTTGATGGTGTGGATCACCGCGCCAATCATCGGGATCGCGAACATGCACTCCAGGTAACGATGGCTGTCCCAATCCATCACCGCCACGGTGTCACCCGCCTTGACCCCGGCCGCCGTCAGCGCACCGGCCAGCCGGCAAATGCGCTCGTTGAGCATTTGATACGAATAGCGCGAATGGTCCCGGTAAACGATTTCACGGTTTTTTTCGTAGCGCACGCCTGACAGCAGCAGTCGCTTGATCAACAGAGGGTACTGGTACGCCCCTTCGGCGGGCGGAATCACGCGGGTGTGCAGCATAGGAATCCCTTTTCACGGTGCAGGTGCGGGGGCTGAAAATATGCACTGTAGGGCCTGGGCGCGTCGATCGGATCAGCCGAAGGGATGAATTGTTGGTCTGAGGTGCCTAAAAAATACCAACTTGGCCTAGGAAATTCTGGACCGGTATAAAGAATTTTTTCGGTGCCGCCGAGATCATAAGAAAGGTGTCATTGGAATACCTAACCGCTCAAGAATGTTCCAACGTTGCTGAATAACGATGCAGCAGAGGTCAGGATTGATTTTCTTCGGATGAAGCTTTAGCTTTCACGTTCAATGCTGGCCATTATGAGGAATCGGTGTGGACAAGAAATTACTTGACGAAAGCAGCAAGTTTTTAAGTTATGTCTTAAGGCATGAACCAGAAGCCATCGGCTTGGAGCTGGATTCAGATGGATGGGCCGATATCGACGCGCTAATCCTGTGCGCCTCGAGAAATAATCGCGTTATTGACCGAGACCTGTTGGAAAAGGTGGTTAACGAAAGCGAGAAGAAAAGATTTATTATTTCAGAAAGCCGACAACTTATCCGAGCCGCGCAAGGTCATTCAACTCGCACAGTAAATCTTCAACACACGCAGACGATACCGCCCACACTCCTCTACCATGGTACGGCCACCAGATTCCTGGAATCAATCTATGAGAAAGGACTCATTCCGGGAATACGTCATCATGTGCACTTGTCGGAAAGCCCAGAAACTGCACATTCCGTAGGGCTTCGCTATGGCAAGCCAGTTGTCCTGAAAATTGAAGCTCTTCGAATGCATGAAATGGGCTTCAAGTTTTATAAGGCCGAAAACGAAGTGTGGCTAATCGATAAAGTCCCTGCGGAGTGGCTTCCTCTCAAGACTGGTCTATAACTTCGAATGACTGCGCTACGATGTGAAGTGCTGCCCCCTCAGATTGAAGATACAACCGAAAGTGCCTAAAATTGGCCGAGCTAGACATTTTATTAGCGATATCCACGATTTCTGAGCCTTTATACTCAACCAAGCAACTCAGCAACGATAAATCCCGGTCGTCAGGGCAACTAAAAAAGCTATGACCCGGGAACGGAGTCTTTACAAAATAGCTAGGCCAGAAAAATCGAAGGCTTTTCTTTACGCGTGTAGGCGCAGAAAGCTCCGGATCGTAATATATATCGAGTGTAAGATAGTTCTCAGCATAAGACATTGAAAAATCATCTTCACCATCTGAAGGTAGAAAGGTATCAAGATCTAAAAGCTTTTGGGGTTGAGTTAGCTTCATTAATTATTACCTTCTTGCATTAAGTACGGAGCCGCCGTAATTCTTTCTAAGCTGCTCTTTGACAAGCTCGTCGAAAGTTGTATTCTCAAAAGCTACAACACCTGTTTTATTAGCCCCATACCACTGACTCTTGGGTATACCAGCATTTATAAGCGCTGTTGAGCTTCGGGTATTTGCTATGACATTGTGCCCATCAACAACAACGTAATCAAGAGGTACTTGCCTAGGGGTTATGGCGCCAGTCTCCAAGGCACTCGTGAGATCGGACACTGTATTTATGGGCTGCCCTGCAGCCATAGAATAAATATTTTGTCCGTCTTTGCTAAACGCCTTGGTCGGCTTAGACATTTTTTGTGCGAACACACTGTCTTCCAATACACCTAAAACGGGATTTCCTTTAGGAGGTGGTTCGTCGCTTTTTTATCAGTTTTTGGTTTTTCTGGCTGTATCGGGGCGCTAGTTTCTTGCTCTTTTTTAGTAATTTCTGGCCTTTCTGTCTGCTTTTTAATCTCGGCTTCAAGTTCTTGTTTAGCCAATGGTATCGGCTCGCGTACTCGCAATTCAGGAAGTGCCAACAAGCCTTGTTCATTTCGAGCTAACCAACCAGCAATCTCTTTGTTAGTCATGTCTGCTTGAAGCTTTGCGCTACGCGCGGCAATGCTGTCCAGGCTGCTCACGACTCCAGCCTTAATCTGTCCTCTAGAGATATAAGTAACAATGGCTGTCAGCAACAGCATTACCAACTGCTCCTGACCTCTGGCAAGCTTCCTCGCTGCTGCGTCTATACACTCGTCAACTATCCATGCGGACGCGCCTGTAGGGTCAAGTCCGGCAGGTCTGACGCCATCTTCAGCGTTCCATGCGGTAACGATGCCCTCATAAATGCTTGCGAGACAAGGAGGTAGCCCCTGGTAGAAATAATCGGCGATGGCTGAGAGCCCCATCCCCAGCAGAATCAAGTTGCCAACTTGCGCGCCTATGCCCCCACCCACCACAGCTCCCGGTAACGCACCCGCTCCAAACGCTAGCGATCCAGCCGCCCCACCGGCAACGGCTCCTACAGCTACGCTGCCGCCCATGATCATGGCGACCTCTTTAACCAATTGCAGCAACGTGTGCAGGATATCGGCGATGTTGATGGATGCCCATTTGCGCGTCAGATCTAGTTGGATAATGGGATAGGACTTGGCCATCGCCGACCTGACCGATTCGATGCGGCTTCCCCCTACACTGCCGTAGGCCAGAGTGGCCTCGGTGCTCACGCGTCGAGTGAAGCCATTCCAACTGCCGAGCGTGCTTTCCCAGCCCTGATCTAACGACTGGTTTAAATTACCGAACTTTTCTTCAAGATTACGCGCTACATCATCCCAACTGGGAACATCGGTTAGAAAATCCATTTACTCATCCCTGCCGTCTAAAGGCGGTAGTACCCAACCTAATTCCTTAAACAGTGGTACTTCACTAAACCCAACATCAATGCATCTCCGTCAACGCCAGCTTCAAACCCAGCGCAACAAGCACCCCACCCATCGCCCGATCAAACCAATGGCCCATCCGCGCAAAGCCCGCGCGAATCCGAGGCTGGCTGAACAGGCGTGCCACCAGGCAGAACCATGCGCCGGTCGCGAATGCCAGGTAAACGCCATAGCCCGCCTGTACCAGCATCGGCGTGTGCGGATTGATCACGACGGTGAACAGCGACAGGAAAAACAGTGTAGCTTTCGGGTTCAGCCCATTGGTCACGAACCCCGCCGTGAAGGCGCCCCGCGCGGTGCGCTCGCCTTTGGCGATGTCCACGGGCGCATCCGATGCGTTTGCAGGTTTGGCGCGCAGTGCTTTGATGCCGATGTAAATCAGGTACGCCGCCGCAGCCCATTTCAAGGCATTGAACAGGACGATGGACTGCGAAACGATCAGGCCAATCCCCAGCAGCGAATAGCCGACGTGCAGGAAAATCGCGGTGCCCACGCCCATGGCGGTGTAGGTGCCGGCCTTGCGACCGTGGGTCACGCTTTCGCGCACGACGACGGCGAAATCCGGACCGGGGCTGGCGACAGCCAGCAGGTGAATCAGCGCAACGGTTAAAAATTCGGTCCAGTACATCGAAGTTCTCCAGGCGTTATGGCGAGCGGCAGGCTCTGGTAGGCTCGTCACATTACGCCTCCCACCCACCGAGCAAAAGGTACAGCTGATGCCCACTCAACGCAGAGCAGTTTTCCTGGATCACACCTCTCTGGATCTGGGGGATCTCGACCTCGCGCCGTGGCGTGAAACCTTCAGCGAACTGGTGCTGCATGGCAGCACCACACCCGATCAGGTGGCCGAGCGTTTGAAGGACGCCGATGTGGCGATTTCCAACAAGATCATGATCGATGCCGCCACGTTCGCCGCCTGCCCGAATCTGAAACTGGTGCTGGTGACCGCCACCGGCGTCAACAATGTCGACCTCGATGCCGCCCGTAAGCATGGCGTGGTGGTCAGCAACTGTCAGGGCTACGGCACCCCTTCCGTGGCCCAGCACACGCTGATGTTGCTGTTGGCGATGGCCACCCGCTTGCCTGACTATCAACAAGCGATCCACCAAGGCCAGTGGCAGAAATCGAAGCAGTTTTGCTTGCTGGACTTCCCCATTGTCGAGCTGGAAGGCAAAACATTGGGGCTGCTGGGCCATGGCGAGCTGGGCGGCGCGGTCGCGAAGCTGGCCGAAGCCTTCGGCATGCGCGTGCTGTCGGGTCAGATCCCCGGTCGTCCTGCTCGCCCTGATCGCGTGCCACTGAATGAGCTACTGCCCCAGGTCGATGCCCTCACCCTGCACTGCCCGCTCAACGAGCACACTCGGGACATGATTGGCGCCCACGAGTTGAGCCTGCTGAAACCCAAAGCCTTCATCGTCAACACCGCGCGCGGCGGCTTGATCAACGAGCAGGCACTGGCCGATGCCCTGCGCAACGGCCATCTCGGCGGCGCGGCCACCGACGTGCTGACGGTCGAGCCCCCGGTTAATGGCAATCCGCTGCTGTCGGGCGATATTCCGCGCCTGATCATCACGCCCCACAGCGCATGGGGCAGCCAGGAAGCGCGGCAGCGCATCGTCGGCCAGATCAACGAAAACGCTCTCGCGTTCTATGAGGGCAAGCCGGTCCGCGTCGTCAGCTGACACGGAGCTTTTCGCAGGCTCGCCACTCGGCCGCACAGCGCGTGCGCGGCGTGGCAGGCCTGTTAGACTTCGCCCTTTTTTTCGAGGAGCCGATGATGGACCCGCGCAGTGAAGTGTTACTCCGACAGGCCGATTTGTTTCAGGGTTCCTTGCTGCTGACCGGCCTCCCTGCCGACGACTTGCTGAGCAAGCTGCCCAACGCGCGCGGCTGGAGCTGGCACGCTGGCGACTTCGACACCCTCGGTACACGATTCCCCGAGCGCGTGCACTTCGGCACCGAAGCCCCGGGCGAACCCTTTGAAGCCGCGGTGGTGTTTTTGCCCAAGGCCCGCGACCTCGCCGATTACCTCATCAACGCGCTCGCTTCGCGTCTGGCCGGACGTGAGCTGTTTCTAGTCGGTGAAAAACGCGGTGGCATTGAAGCCGCCGCCCGCCAGCTAAGCCCGTTCGGGCGTACGCGCAAACTCGACAGCGCCCGGCATTGCCAGCTCTGGCAAGTCACCGTCGAAACGCCTCCGCAAGTGGTTGAGCTCGACAGCCTGGCCAAACGTTTCGACATCGAAATCGAAGGCGGCGCGTTGAAGGTGGTGAGTCTGCCGGGCGTGTTCAGCCACGGCCGTCTGGACCGGGGTTCGGCCCTGTTGCTGGATAACATTGATCGGCTTCCCGCCGGCCATTTGCTCGATTTCGGATGCGGCGCGGGCGTTCTCGGTGCAGCGGTGAAACGCCGCTACCCCGAGACCCGCGTGACCATGCTGGATGTCGACGCGTTCGCCACCGCCAGCAGCCGTCTGACGCTAGCCGCCAATGGCCTTGAAGCCGAAGTGCTCACGGGTAACGGAATCGACGCCGCACCGAGCGATCTGGACGTGATTCTGACCAATCCGCCGTTCCATACCGGCGTCCACACTGATTACGCCGCTACTGAAAATCTGTTGAAAAAAGCACGAGAACATCTGAGAAAAGGCGGCGAACTGCGCCTGGTTGCAAACAGCTTCCTGCGCTATCAGCCGATTATCGAGTCGCATCTGGGGCCGTGCGCAATCATGGCCGAGGGTCAGGGCTTCCGGATTTACCGTGCGAAACGTGCGTGATAATTAGCGCTTGCCGAACACGAGACGTGTAGGCAGAATCCGCACCGTCCTAGGGGAGTAGTCTCCCACGAGCGCCATGCTCGTCCGGCACGCATCAACATACTTGGTCCTCAGACCATGGTGCGTGCGACCCCAGATCCGCTCAGACGGATCGGTGGTTTGACAAGACCTATGACACGAACATCCTGACCCGGGGCGGGGAGGTTGTACGTGTCATAGCCGTGTTGACCCGCCCCTTAGGAAAACCCTGATGCTGGAATCCTTGCTGGTCCCCACCGCTGTCGTCGCACTGGCTGAAATCGGTGACAAGACCCAACTCCTCGCGCTCGTTCTTGCCGCTCGCTTCCGCAAACCCTGGCCCATCATTGCCGGGATTGTCGCAGCCACGCTGGCCAACCATGCTGCGGCCGGTGCCGTTGGCGCATGGTTCAGCAGCTATCTCTCCGACGCCGTCCTGCACTGGATCCTGGCCGCCAGCTTTACCGCCACGGCGCTGTGGACGCTGGTTCCGGACAAACTGGACGACGACGAAGCCAGCACCAGTCGCAAGTTCGGCCCCTTCCTGACCACGCTGATCGCGTTCTTCATCGCGGAAATCGGCGACAAGACGCAGATCGCGACCGTCATGCTGGCGGCGCAATACCCAAGCTTGTGGCTGGTGATCCTCGGCACGACGCTGGGCATGTTGCTGGCCAATGTGCCGGTGGTTCTGGCGGGTAATTTTGCTGCGGAGAAACTGCCACTGACGCTGATTCGTCGTCTGGCAGCAGGGGCGTTCTTCATCCTGGCGATCGTTGCGGTGTACAAGGCGATGCAGATCAGCGGCTGGGTGTAGCCGCAGACATCAGCCCCCTGTAGGAGTGAGCTTGCTCGCGATGCTCTTCAACCGTTTCGCAGATACGCGCCGACAATTGATGATCGCGAGCAAGCTCAGTCCATGTGGCAGTGAGCTTGCTCACGAAGATGGCGTTCCAGGCGCTGTGATGCAGCGGATGTCCCGACCTCTTCGCGAGCAAGCTCGCTTCCACATGACCGTGTCTGCTACCGGGATCAGGCGTTGATCAGCCCTTCGGCGCCTGCTGATACAACGGCATCACTTTCGGAATCGCCGCCTGCAGCGAGGCGATCCGGTTGGACGAGGCCGGGTGGGTGCTCATGAACTCCGGCTGCGACGCGCCGCCTTGGGCTTCCATCTTCTGCCACAGCGTGATCGCGGCATTCGGGTTGTAACCGGCGCGAGCAGCCAGCTCGAGGCCCAGCAAGTCCGCTTCGTTTTCATTGGCGCGGCTGTTCGGCAGCGTCAGGCTGTAGTCGACCACGGTGTCGGCCAGCGCCAGACTGTCCTGCCCCAACCCCAACAGTGCACCGGCGCCCTGCTTCGCCATCTGCACACCGTAGGCCTTGGACATGGCTTCACGGCCGTGTTCGCGCAAGGCGTGGGCAATTTCGTGGCCCATGACTGCCGCCAGTTCGTCATCGCTAAGCTTGAGCGTATCGATCAGGCCGCTGTACACGATGATCTTGCCGCCGGGACCGCAGTTGGCGTTCAGCTCATCGCTTTTGATCAGGTTCACATCCCACTGCCACTGCGCCGCGTCGGGCCGCAATTTCGGTGCCTGGGCAATCAGACGCTTGGCGATGGCCTGGACGCGCTTGCCCTCGGCGCTGCTGTTGTCGAGCACGCCTTTGGACGTAGCTTCGCTGACCGTCTGCTGATAGGACTGGGCGTACATCTTGTTGACTTCGTCCGTGGACAGCATGCTGAACATGTATTGTTTGCGCTCGACACCCACCGAATCGCCGGTGGTGGTATTGACCGCCTGACACCCAGCCACCAGCAACGCTGCCGTTACGCCACAAAGAGCAAAAATCCTGCGCATTTCGTATCTCCATTGAAACAATCGCGCCATCCTAGGCAATACGCGGGCCGAGCACCAGATGCCAGCCGTCTGCCATGTGAAAAGGCGCAGGAAAACGCGGCTGTGTAACAGGAAAGAAACACGGGATCGCGATTCACACCGTGAGACAGCACTACAACGGCGTCAGGCATTCCGGCGCGTTGAGCTTCGGATCGTTCACCAGATTGGCCAAAGGCCGTTCGCGCAGTTGCATCTGCGGGGCGGCGAGCATGGCCTGCAAAGTGATCAGCGGGCAGTCCGGATCAAGCCAGGCGCGCTGCCCTTCTTCGTCGAGAATCAACGGTCGACGCTGGCTCATGGCCGACTGCGTGACCACAGCAACGCTCAGGTAGGTGTGGCCTTCAACGGGATAGGCCTCCCAGATCGCCGCGAAATACAGCGTCGATCCTTCGGCCGGCGTGAGCCAGAACGGCCGCTTGCGCACGCTGCCACGCCACTCATAAAAGCCGTTGGCCGGCAGCAGGCAACGTCGCTCACGAAACGCCTGTTTGAACATCGGCTGCTCCGCTACGGTTTCAGCGCGAGCATGGGCCGGCGTGCGCGACATGTCGGTAAGCCAGGGCGGCGTCAGCCCCCAACGTGCCCGCGCCACTTCGCGTCCGCGCTCGGCGCCCTCCTCGACCTCGCCCGGCGCTGCCCGGACCATCAAGACAGAAGCGGCAGGAGAAATATTCCACTGCGCTTGCTGGTCGCTCGGAAATCCGGGCAGGGCCGCAAAGGCAGGCGACCAACGAAACAGCGCATAACGTCCACACATGGGTTCAGCACAACTCTTTTTGAAAGCGAATGAGGCGCGCGCGAACCGGATTCAGCACAGCAACACATCGGGGTAGCTGTCCGGCTCGTCACCGGGCAGCGGAAAGGCGGCATTGTACTCGGTGATCAACAGACGCGCCCGCTCGGCCTGGTCATCCTCGACCGTCAGGCCCAACAACCCGAACGCCGGCAAATCCCCAACGGCGCCCAGTAAATGACGCCCGGTGATGTGGGACTCGATGCCTTCGCTGGCGAGCATGGCCTGCAGCAGCTCACCTTCCATCAGGTGTTCGGGCTCATAAATCTTGCGCATCACTCGTTCTCGCTGCGGACGTCCAGCGTCCACTCTTCCCCATCGGTTTGCAGGCTGAAGATGATCGGCCGGCAGCAGACGGGGCAATCTTCAATGTAGGTCTGATCGCCGCCGGACAGATCCAGCGCCGCCTCCACCGGTTCGCCACAATAAGGGCAGTCGTAATCCTGTATTTCCTGCATCGCAGTCTCCGGGCCCAGTTTTGCGTATAATCGCCGACTTGTTTGCGGGTCGAGCTTTATTCCTCAGCATCCGGGCATCAGCCTGAGTCGACACCTTGAGCGAAGCCGCCTTGTTGTGCGGCCGCCGCCCAGGCATCAAGCCTGTGGTGTCGTGACTCGCTGCTGCACCGGACTCGACCTCCTTTACCTTAGCCGTTTCCGACAAGAGAGCATGATGGGCGAATTCGATGCCATCCGACCGTACGACGACACCGAAGTAAAAGCCGTACTTGATCGGCTGCTGGGTGACAAGGCGTTCCTCGCGATCCTCACGCATTTCCGATTTCCGCGTCTGGCCGGCTCCCTCGGCTGGATTCTGCAACCGGCCATCGCGCGCAAGTTGCGTCGCCAGTTCGCCGGCATCGACACCGTCGCGGCCCTGCAGGACAAGGTCGAGCATTACGTCGATCACACCATCGAACGGGCCACTGACGGTGTGACCTACACCGGCGTCGAGCAGTTCAAGTCAGGGGTTGCGTACCTGTTTCTGGCCAACCACCGCGACATCGTGATGGATCCGGCTTTCGTCAATTACGCGGTCTATCACGCGGGCTTGCCAACGCCGCGCATCGCCATTGGCGACAACCTGCTGCAAAAACCCTTCGTCAGCGACCTGATGCGCCTGAACAAGAGCTTCATCGTGCACCGCTCGATCACCGGGCGTCGCGAGAAGATGGCGGCTTACCAATTGCTGTCGGCGTACATCAATCATTCCATCCGCAATGACTGCCAGTCGATCTGGATCGCCCAGGCTGAAGGCCGCGCGAAAGACGGCGACGACCGCACCGAGTCGGCCATCCTCAAGATGTTCCACATGAGCCGCAAGGACGAGCCGTTTGGCGAAGTCATTCAGTCGTTGAACCTGACGCCGGTGTCGATCAGCTACGAATACGACCCGTGCGATCACGCCAAGGCGCGGGAGCTGTACATCCGCGCCACCACCGGCAGTTACACCAAAGTGCCGGGCGAGGACGACGTCAGCATCGCGCTGGGGATCACTGGCTACAAAGGCCGCGTGCACGTGAACTTTGCCCCGCCGATCACCGAGCTGTTCGAGGACACCAAACTGCTGGCCATCGAAATGGACCGGCAGATTCTCGGCGGCTATCGGCTGTTCCCGGTGCACTACCTCGCGTACGCGCAATGGGCCAACGCCGAGCCGGCGCTCCAAGTGCCGAACGCGGCTCAAGTGTTCCCGGTAGACGAACTGGAACGCGCTCAAGAGGAATGGCAGCGCCGACTCAATGGCTGCCCTGCCGAGCACCGTCCGTTTCTGATTCAGCAATACGCTATGCCAGTGCGCAATCAGTACCGGGTGAAGGCCGGGTTGCCGCTTTAAGCCCCCTTCCCTCCCCCGAATAAACGGCGCCCTCAAGGCGCCGTTTTTCGTTGTGCGCCTCCGTTGCCTTGGCGATATCAGCCTTCACAAATGTGTCACCGCTGACACACTCAAGCGTAAGACACGGTTGTTAGGGTCGTCGCCTATCCAAATGAGTGAAGGCGTACGCTATGCGATCCAGCAAACCGGTTGCCCAGGTAATGGTGTCTTCCCTGGTACTTTCAGTGCTCGCCGTATCGGTCCAGGCCGCGAGCAGGGCGGGAGACGACACCATCAACGGTGTCGACCTGCTTTCCGGATTCAATACCTTATGGACGACCGGCGCGACCTGGGACACGGGTACACCGACCGCCTTGGGTCAGAGCTTGCTACGGCGCAACCTGCAAATCGTGGTCGACCGCGCCAATACGCGTACCCTCGCTCAGGAAACAGCCGCTTACTTCGATGACCGCCGTGATCAGAGTTACAGCGCCATCAGCGGCCTTGGCTCGTTGAGCGCTGCCTACAAGGCAGGCGCTGGCGCCTTCACGACCATCACGCAGTTCGACGACAGCAACAAAACCGTCAAGTACGACGATAAAGGCAATGGCGCAGGCAGTTCGTCTTCGGCGCTGGGCAAAGTCGTCGATCTGGTCGGCGCTGTACGCAACGACGCCTCGACAACGCCCGCCAAATCCCACTATTTGTATCCGCGGCCATGGCGGCAAAGTCTGGACGGTCAGAGCCTGGCCTTCGTGGTGGCGCCCTCCCTGCGCCCGGCAGAAAGCACCACGCCGGCCAGCGACTCGGGTTTCCCCAGCGGCCATACCAACGCCGCGTACCTGTCTTCATACGCACTGGCCTATGCCATTCCCGAGCGTTTCAGCGAGTTGATGCTGCGCGCCTCGGAAATTGGCGACAACCGCATTGAAGCCGGCATGCACTCGCCGTTCGACGTGATGGGCGGGCGCATCACCGCGACGTACTTCGCCATCGACAACCTCTCCAATCCGGCCAACGCCCAACTGCGCGCCGATGCGCGTGCTCAGGCACTGAGTTATTTCACGGCGCAATGCGGCGGCGACGTCAACGACTGCATGGCGAGCATTGACCCGGCCACCGATCGCACGTCTCAACACGCTCAGGACAAGGCGCTGTTCACCTCGCGCATGACCTACGGCTTCGATCCGGTGGGCCCGACCAACCTGGCCGCCGTTGTACCGACCAACGCCGAAGTGTTGCTGGAAACCCGCTTCCCGTACCTGGACGCCAGTCAGCGGCGCGAGATACTGGCGACCACCGAGATTTCATCCGGCTATGCGGTGATCGATCAGTCAGGTGGCTACGGCCGTCTGAACCTGTATGCAGCGGGCGATGGTTATGCAGCGTTCAATTCCAACGTCACGGTCAACATGGACGCCAGCCTGGGCGGCTATAACGCCATCGACGCCTGGCGCAACGACATCAGCGGCAGCGGCGGGCTGATCAAGAACGGCAGCGGCAATCTGATGCTGACCGGCAATAACACTTACTCGGGCGGCACCGTGATCAACGGTGGCGTGCTGACCGGCCATGCCAAGGCGTTCGGCAGCGGGACGATCACCGACAACGCGACGCTGGTCGTCGATCAGTCGACCAACGACACCCTCGCCAACAGCCTGACGGGCAACGGTGCGTTGATCAAACGTGGCATCGGCTCGCTGAACCTGACGGGCAACAACAGCCTGTCCGGCGCAACGACGGTGCAAGGGGGTCGGCTGGCGGTCAATGGCAATCTGGGCAACTCCATCGTCAGCGTGCAGCAAGGCGCAACGCTGGGTGGCAATGGCACCGTCGGGGGCATCAATGTCGCTCGGGGCGGCGTGGTTGCACCGGGTAATTCGGTCGGGCAACTGAACGTCAACGGTGATGTGAACCTGGCTCAGGGCTCGGTCTACCAGGTCGAATCGGACGCCAATGGCAATGCCGACCGCATCGTCGCCAGCGGCCGTGCAACCCTCAATAACAGCACGCTGTCGCTGGTTGAAGGCGGTAACTGGCTGGCCGCGAGCCGTTACTCGATTCTCTCGGCAGCCGGTGGCGTCAGCGGTGCGTTTGCCAATGTGCAAACCAACTTCGCCTTCCTCACCCCGACGCTGAACTACACGGCAACCGATGTCGGGCTGACGCTGGACCGTAACGCACAAACGTTCGCCAGCCTGGCGACGACCCGCAATGCCCGAGCGGTCGCGCAAGGGCTGGACAGCGCGGGCGCTGGCAACACGCTCTGGCGTGAGGTGGTGCAGGACGACGCGTCGACCGCACAGGCCACGTTCAAGGCGTTGTCCAACGAGCTGCATGCGTCGACGCAGTCGGCGCTGATCGAAGACAGCCGTCTGGTGCGCAACGCCGTGAACGATCGCTTGCAACAAGCGCAGTCAGCACCGGCACTTCGCGGCACGACGCAAACCCTCGTCGGTGACGACTCCCGTGGCGTGGTTTGGACTCAGGCCATCGGTGCGACCGGCAAAACCGACAGCACCCGTGATGTGTCGGGCCTCGACACGCACACCAGCGGTTTGCTGTTCGGCGCTGACGTGCCGCTCGACGACACCTGGCGCGTGGGCGCGATGGCCGGTTTCAGCAACAGCAGCTTCGACCTGCGCCATGCCTCCGGCTCCACCGACAGCGACAACTACCATCTGGGCGTCTATGCCGGCGCCAAGTGGGGCCAGTTGGGCCTGCGCCTCGGCGCGGTACGCACCTGGCACGAGCTGACAGCCAAGCGCACGCTGGACTTGCCCGGTGCTTCCGAGCACTTCAAGGAAGATTACAATGCGGCGACCAATCAGGTATTTGGCGAACTGGGTTACGCCATCGAGCTGGGCAATGCGCAACTTGAGCCCTTCGCCAACCTCGCCCATGTGCGACTGGACACAGATTCCTTCGATGAAAACAGCAACGCGATCAGGCTGGAGAACAAGTCTCAGGACAACAACATCACCTTCAGCACCCTCGGCCTGCGTGCGGCTACTCGCTTGAAGGCGGGCAGCGTCGCGATCAAGCCCAACGCGACACTGGGCTGGCGTCGCGCCTACGGTGACGTGACGCCAGAGAGCCGCGCGGCCTTCAGCGGCGGCGACACCTTCGATCTCTCCGGCGCACCGATTGCCCGCAACGCAGCAGTGCTTGGTGCGGGGGTCGATCTGGGCTTGAGCGACACGCTGAGCGTCGGGCTGAGTTACAACGGACAAGTGAGCAGCGATGCGTCGGATCAAACCCTGAACGCCAGGGTGACGCTGGCCTTTTAAGCGATCACAGCTTAGTGCTCACCCACGACAACAGCAGCGCGAACGCGAGGCACGCCGTGCCGAACCGATAGCTCAGGCGGATCATGCGCAAGGTGGGCACATCCATCAGGTGCATCGGTTCGTCGATTGGGGCTTGTTCGGTGAGATGGTGCAGATGGGCCATCTCCCGCTGCTCGCGAGTGCGGGTGGTGTGCAGCAGCCAGATGCCGGGGCCGGCGGCGAGCAAGGCGCAGAGGTTGATGGCTAGACCGGGGGCGTGATGGATAAGCGACATGGTGCCTCGATGACGCCGGATTAATGGGCGCCGCAGACTCTGTTTGGATCTGCCGCTCACACTAGTCGCTGTCACCTTAACGTCACCTGAACCGGGCACTGTGTGGGACCTCAAATCGACCCACCGCCACGGAGAGCGTCATGCTGCACGCCCACAACCAGGACCGCCTTTACCTCATCGCCCCCAGCGACGAACAGGAAGCATTGATCGACGCACTGGCGTTCAACGTTCAGGACAGGCACTGGCTGGTGTACTGCGCGCTCGGCGGCCATGCGCACAACGATCTGCCGGAAGTGGATCTGCAGACCGGTTTCAGTTTTCTGGATTTCTATCAGGCGGCTTGACCCCCGCGCTGCGAGCCCAAGGTGACGTCGCTGAACAAACAAAAAGCCCCGGCTTCTCGCGAAACCGGGGCTTTTTTGTACGTCAGAAGCAGGCGCTGAACTTACTGGCCGAGGGTGCGGCCAATCGTCTGATCCTGGAACAGGCGGGTCAGTGCGTCACTGAGCACGTCGCTGATCAGCTTGGTGTTGGTCTCTTCGTTTGGCGCCATGCCGAAGCGTTGATCCAGTGAGGCCGCGTAGCGACCGCTGTAGTTACGGCCGGCGTTCTGAACGTCAGCGCGGAACGTAGAGCTGATGTTGGCTTCGGTGACGTACAGGCCTTCTTTCGGCGATTGATACTTCAGGTCTGCCAGGGTGACGGTCAGCTGCGGACCATTACCATTCTGCACGGGCGTGAAACCCAGCAACCGCACGCCGGCTTCAGCCTGAGCCTGCAGCTGCGGCAGCAACTGCTGACCGTTGACGGTGATCGAACTGGTTTCCGGGTACAGGCCACCACGGGTGCCCAGTTGCTGCGACTGACGACCGTCAACCACGCGCACGACCACTTGCTGGCCGTGGCCGACCGGCGCCAGTTGAGCGTTCAGCTTGGGTTCCGGGGTAAGGGATTGCGGGCTGTGGGCACAGCCCGCCAGGGTCAGACTGCCAGCGGCAAGCAAACCGAACAGAACGCGACGCAACATGCTCATTTCTCCATGGGCCAAGGCACAAAATGTGCCGCAGTATAGCGACCTCCCAAGGCCGCTCACTAGGGTAAAGATACGACAAAGTGCCATCCCACCGGTTCCGGGTAGACGACGGTGTCCACACGATCAAAATCAACACAATTGCGCAATCGCAACGTCACAGCGGTGTCATGCCTGCCGACCATACTTTTTTCAACTCTCCAGCAAGGAGTCCTGCCATGGACTTTCTTTGGTCGTTGTTCTCGTTGCGCCGCCGTCATCGTCACTATGCCCGTCTGGACCAGCACGGCATTTGCCTGGCATTCAAGCACTGCGCAGAAACGCCCTGTGGTCAGGGCTGGGTCGAAGTCCACGAAGCAAACCTGTGCTGGCTGCAGCGCCCACTCCCCTCCAGCGCCTGCGTGACTTCCCGGTCACGGGCGATTACCGCCCGACATATGCTCAGCATCTGACCAAAAGACGAATAAAAGTCATCTTTCCTGGATCATTTCTGCCCGTTTCATCGCTATAATCTTCCCCCGATTATAAGGACGTCTCCTGATCGGGCCTCGCAGCATCGTCGATAGCCATTATCGACTCCTTCGTAACGCCCACAGAGAGCCTTCCACACAGACATGTGCAGCCCGATGTGGCCGCAGCGCAGACGCCGGATCGTCGACTAATCCGAACGTCCTTCGCCAGTTCTTGCCTCACATCGCGTATGAACCTGATCTGCAGAGCTGCCATCGCGCAGCCCTTTTTGAGGTTCGCGTCTCCAAAAGAGCGTGAAAAAAAACGGGTTTTCACAACTTCACAAGAGTGTGGCAAGCAAATGAATAGTTTCGCGTTTGTAAATGCACCGTTAGCGTCTGACCCAGCCCCCTTGCAAAGGACCGACCGCACCGCAGTCTCCGTCAAAAGAGCCTGAAGCCTGTCCGCTACGGATTTGGTTGCACAACCGGACGCCTTGACGATAGTCGAATGGCTGTACGGGCCGAAAAATGCGTTCATGCTTGCCTTATAAAAGCATCAACCAGGCTCGTTCGGTGGCGTCCGCTGAAGATGCAAAAAATTGCGAAGAATCGGACATGGCGATCCCGGCCAGGTTGAACGAGGCACTGCGCGAACACCGCGCCGCCCGAACCTGGCGACTGACCACGGGAACGCATGCCGTCAATTTGGTGCTGCAGATTTTGGAGACGCGTTAATGGCGCATAACGAAGCAGTCGATGTAGTGCTGGTCGGGGCAGGCATCATGAGTGCCACCCTCGCCGTACTGCTCAAAGAGCTGGACCCGAGCCTCAAGGTTGAAGTCGTCGAGCTGATGGATTCCGGTGCTGCAGAGAGCTCCAACCCCTGGAACAACGCAGGTACCGGCCACGCCGGGCTGTGCGAGCTGAACTACACGCCGGAAGCGGCCGACGGCTCGATCGACACCAAGAAAGCGATTCACATCAACACCCAGTTCGAAGTCTCCAAACAGTTCTGGGCCTACCTGGCTCGCAAAGGCACGTTCGGCTCCTCGCGCTCGTTCATCACGCCGGTTCCGCACCTGAGTTTCGTTCAGGGCGAAAAAGGCATGGCGTACCTGAAAAAACGCTACGAAGCACTGCGTCCGCACCACGCCTTTTCCTCGATGGAATACACCGAAGACAAAAGCAAGCTGGCAGAGTGGATGCCGCTGATGATGCCCGGCCGTCCAGCCGATGAGCCTATCGCGGCGACGCGGGTCATGCACGGCACCGACGTCAACTTCGGCAACCTGACCAACATGCTGCTCAAGCATTTGGCCAACGCGCCCGATGCGCAGGTCAAATACTGCAAACGCGTCACCGACCTGAGCCGCCAGGGTGACGGCTGGACCGTCACCATCAAGGACGTGACCAGCGGCGAGACTCGCAACATCGACGCCAAATTCGTGTTCCTGGGCGCAGGCGGCGCGGCGTTGCCATTGCTGCAGATGTCCGGCATTGAGGAAGGCAAGGGTTTCGGCGGCTTCCCGGTGAGCGGCCAGTGGCTGCGTTGCGATAACCCTGAAGTGGTGAAGCATCATCAGGCCAAGGTGTACAGCCAGGCGGCAGTGGGGTCGCCACCGATGTCGGTGCCTCACCTGGACACCCGCGTTGTCGACGGCAAGAAGTCCCTGCTGTTCGGACCTTACGCCGGCTTTACCACCAAGTTCCTCAAGCACGGTTCGCTGCTGGACCTGCCGCTGTCGATCCGCGCAGCCAACATCGCGCCGATGCTGGCAGTGGCCCGCGACAACATGGACCTGACCAAGTACCTGATTAGTGAAGTTCGGCAGTCGATGGAACAGCGGCTCGATGCACTGCGCCGCTTCTACCCGGAAGCCAAAGCCGAAGACTGGCGCCTGGAAGTGGCCGGTCAACGGGTACAGATCATCAAGAAAGACCCGAAAAAAGGCGGCGTTTTGCAGTTCGGTACCGAGCTGGTGTCGGCGAAGGACGGCTCCCTTGCCGCACTGCTGGGCGCCTCGCCGGGCGCTTCAGTGACCGTTTCGATCATGCTGGACCTGATCGAGCGTTGCTTCCCGGACAAGGCGCGCACCGAGTGGGCCACCAAGCTGAACGAGATCTTCCCGGCTCGCGAAAAGGCACTGGAAACCGATGCGCAGCTTTATCAGCGTGTCAGTGCTCAGAGCGATGCCAGCCTGGATCTGGTGCAGAACAGCGAAGCAGCCACTTTCGCCTGATCGTTGGGTTGCTTCAAAAAGCTGTAAAAGAAAACCCCGCCAAACCAGGCGGGGTTTTCTGTTTTTGCACTCAATGGCAGCCGCTTTAACCGGAAGATCCGGGCTGCAGCTTCAACGCTACTTCATCACGAATCTGACGGAGTACGCCTGCATCGAGTTCGTCCCTTTGGTCACCGATGCGATGCATTCCGCCGGTACTGTTCCGAGCGACCTGCCCGTTGCCGACTTCTCCGGCGCCGGTGTGATCGAGACCCAACTGAACGTCACCGAGTGGGCTGCCGTGAACTCGCAGGTCTTGCCTACGCCGCTCACGCGGAAGCTCGCAGAATCATTGCGAGGATTCTTCAGCGGGATGGACACAGATGCAGTGGGTGCGTCAGCCGAAAAGCCGTAACCGGTGTAATCAGCATTGGGTTTGGCCCAGCTGGACCATACCAGCGCGAGGTCGATGCCTGTCTGATTCCACATTTCCATGTTGAGCTGGATTTTATTGGGGTAAGCCGCCTGAGCGGATGCTGCCGCGACCATCATTGCGATGGCGGCGATTGTGCGCGTGAAGCAAGTCTTTACGTTTTTCATGTTACGAGTTCCTTTTCGCTTGATGATGCGAGCGTCCTGCTCGCGTTCCTGTAAGCATTGTCACGGGGCTGAGTATGAATCAGCGTGCCGCTTTCGATAGTCGCAAACGCCGAAGAAGGCGGTAGGAAGGGTCTTTCGATTCTGTAGTGAGAGCGCGTAAGCAGGAATCTGATTACCGGAGGGAAGCATCAGGCGCCGAGGGACGGCGCCCGGGAAGCGGGTCGAATCAGCCTTTCGCCCTGTCGATCAGTTCGATGTATTCCTCGGCGTTGCGTTGATCCTTGATCAGCGCCACGAAGTCATTGCCGTGTTCGTCTTTGCCGTCGAGGTCGTAACCGGCTTCCTTGAAGAACGTCAGAAACCGCCCGAAGTCGTCGATGCGAAGGCCGCGGTAGGCCTTGATCAGCTTGTGCAGCGACGGCGACGTGGCGTCGACCGGCTCGAAATCCAGGAACAGCTTGATCTGGGCGTCGCCGATTTCATCGCCAATCACCTGCTTCTTATCTTTACGCATTGCTGACTCCAACTGACTTGCGGGACATTTCACGGGCGGGCAGTTTACCCCCCGCCCGGTCGCCGGCTCAACGCGCGCGTACGCTGCCGGTGTGCAGGTCGGCCCAGACGTGACCGTTGGCATAGCTGAGGAACTGGCAGTAGACCTTTTCGTTACGCAGCAAGTCCACGAGCACGCGGTATTGCGTCGCCGGGTAATAGAGCGTCAGCGTGCGCGACGGCTCGTCGTACGTCGGTTTTTTCAGGCTTTTGCTTTCGCCGTCGAAGTGGATCAGCACGTCGGCAATGGTCGCTCCCTTGTTCATGGGCTTGCCTTTCAGGCGCAGAATCAGCGGCGAGGTGACCGGGATCGGTTGCTGATTGGACTGACGCTGGCTGCCGACCACCACCGAATACTCAGTGATCTGCAGCAATTGCTGCTGCTCGGGTTCGCCCTCGCGCACGGACAACTCGTCCGGCGGCAGGTACTGCGCGTGCATGGGTTCGGCGAGTGCGGGGAGCGGCAGCGTCAACAGCAACATCAACGCGGCGGTACTTCGAAACGATAACGGCATGGGCGCCTCCCGAAAAAGTGGGAGGCACTCTAGCATGGGCTATGCCCGGATCAGGCAGATCCTGTGGGAGCGGCCGGGTGGTGCTCCCACAATAAAGCGGTGCTTGCTGTTACATCCCCTTCACGGCATAGATCCCGGCCGCGTTGCGCCAGTAGCCTTTGTAGTCCATGCCGTACCCGAAGATGTAGCGGTCAATGCAAGGCAGACCGACGAAGTCTGCTTTCAGGTCAGGGCGCGCCTTGCGGTCGTGGTCCTTGTCGATCAGCACAGCGGTATGAACAGCGCTTGCACCGGCATGTTTGCAGAAGTCGATGATCGCCCCGAGGGTGTGACCTTCGTCGAGGATGTCGTCGATGATTAGCACATCGCGGTCGATAAACGAAACTTCAGGTTTAGCTTTCCAGAACAGGTCGCCACCGCTGGTTTCGTTGCGATAGCGGGTAGCGTGCAGGTAGGACGCTTCCAGCGGGAAATTCAGATGAGTGAGCAGCTTGCCGGCGAAGATCAGGCCGCCGTTCATGACGCAAAATACCACCGGGTTACGGTCGGCCAGCACGCTATTGATTTGCTCGCCGACGCGGGCGATGGAGGCTTCGACTTCGGCCTCGTTGTAAAGGCAGTCAGCCTCGCGCATGACTTGACGGATATGCTCGAGATCAGCGGACATGACGCTCTCCAAGGGGGCTGTGTAAGGAAAAGCGGGCAAAGGTACGCATCCGCCGACATCAGGGCAAGTGTTTCTGGACTAACGTTGCACTGCCGTTCCAGAAATCTCGACACGCGAACCTAACCGTCAGGACAAGTTACAGCTGAATAGATTAATCTAAGCCGTTTTTTTTGCCCGCCCGCTGGAGCCTTCCCCCTATGCCCATTCGTGAGATCCGCCATCCGCTGATCCGCCACAAGCTCGGCCTGATGCGCCGTGCCGATATCAGCACCAAGAATTTTCGTGAACTGGCTCAGGAAGTCGGCGCGCTGCTGACGTATGAAGCGACCAAGGATCTGCCGCTGGAAACCTACGAGATTCAGGGCTGGGCCGGCACGGTTCAGGTCGAGAAGATCGCCGGCAAGAAGATCACCGTGGTGCCGATCCTGCGGGCCGGCATCGGCATGCTTGAAGGCGTGCTCAGCCTGATCCCGGGTGCCAAGGTCAGTGCCGTGGGCGTCGCGCGCAATGAAGAAACCCTCGAAGCCCACACGTACCTGGAAAAACTCGCCCCCGAGATTGACCAGCGTCTGGCGCTGATCATCGACCCGATGCTCGCCACCGGCGCCTCCATGGTTGCCACCATCGACCTGCTGAAAAAAGCCGGCTGCCGCGACATCCGCGCGATGGTGCTGGTTGCCGCGCCGGAAGGCATCGCTACCGTCGAGAAGGCCCACCCGGACGTCAACATCTACACTGCGTCCATCGATCAGCAACTGAACGAACACGGCTACATCATTCCGGGCCTGGGCGATGCCGGTGACAAGATTTTCGGCACCAAGCAGAAGGACGCCTGATGAAGCCGGATGAGTTCAACGATCCACTCTGGCGCACCATCTTGTCGGGCGCGCAGATGCTGTTCGTGGCATTCGGCGCGCTGGTATTGATGCCGCTGATCACTGGCCTCGATCCCAACGTTGCGCTGTTCACGGCAGGCCTGGGCACCCTGTGCTTCCAGGTGGTGACAGGCCGTCAGGTGCCGGTCTTCCTCGCGTCGAGCTTTGCTTTCATTACCCCGATCATTCTCGCCAAGGGCCAGTTCGGCCTGGCGGCGACCATGGGCGGGGTCATGGCAGCAGGCTTCGTCTACACCTTCCTCGGCCTGGCCGTTAAGATCAAAGGCACCGGTTTCATCGACCGCCTACTGCCGCCGGTGGTCATTGGGCCGGTGATCATTTCCATTGGTCTGGCGATGGCACCCATTGCCGCCAACATGGCAATGGGGCGGACGGGTGACGGCGCCGCAGAGCTGATCCCGTACAACACCGCCATCATCATTTCGATGGCGGCGCTGCTGACGACGTTGATCGTTGCGGTGTTCGGCAAAGGCATCTTCCGTCTGGTGCCGATCATCTCGGGTGTGCTGGTGGGTTTTGCGCTGTCGTTCTATTTCGGCGTGGTCGATGTGGCGAAAATTGCTGCCGCGCCATGGCTGGCCTTGCCGCACTTCACGGCACCGGAATTCAACTGGCAGGCGATCCTGTTCATCGTACCGGTGGCACTGGCTCCGGCCATCGAGCACATCGGTGGCGTGATTGCGGTCGGCAGCGTGACGGGCCGTGATTACCTGAAGAAACCCGGCCTGCACCGCACCTTGCTGGGTGACGGCATCGCGACGACCGTGGCTGGCGCTTTCGGTGGCCCGCCCAACACCACCTACGCCGAAGTGACCGGCGCAGTGATGCTGACCAAAAACTACAACCCGAAGATCATGACCTGGGCGGCCATTTTCGCCATTACCCTGGCCTTCATCGGCAAGTTCGGCGCGTTGCTGCAAAGTATTCCGGTGCCGGTCATGGGCGGGATTCTGTGCCTGCTGTTCGGCTCGATCGCGGCGGTGGGCATGAACACGCTGATTCGCCACAAGGTCGACCTGGCCGAAGCGCGCAATCTGGTGATCGTGTCCGTGACGCTGGTGTTCGGCATCGGCGGCGTGCTGATCGGCACCGGCAACGGCCCTGATGATTTCGGCATGAAAGGCATCGCGCTGTGCGCCGTGACCGCCATCGTGCTGAACCTGATCCTGCCGGGGAATGACGCGTGGAAGAACAAGCACCTGGATGATCAGTTGCCGTAGTTCGCAAGCGTTATGAGAGAGGGGGCATCACACACGTGATGCCCCCTTTTTTTGGGATTCTGTAGGAGTAGCTTAGATTTGCGGCGTACACCGAAACTGTGGGAGTGAGCTTGCTCACGAAGGCGGCGCATCAGGTTCATCAATGCCGCTTGAACAGACGCATTCGCGAGCAAGCTCGATCCCACGGGGAATGAACACAACACCTAATTTCAGGTTATTACACCACCATCGCCGGTGCCTTTTCGCACAATGTGTTCAGCGCCTTCGCCCAGTTCGGGTCGTCGTTCAGACACGGAATCAGCACCAGCTCCTCGCCCCCGGCTTCCCTGAACACTTCAGCCCCGCGATCACCAATTTCTTCCAGCGTTTCGATGCAGTCCGCGACAAACGCCGGGCACATGACCAGCAGTCGCTTCACGCCTTGAGCAGCAAGCTCCTCCAGATGCGGTTCGGTGTAGGGTTCGATCCACTTGGCGCGGCCCAGGCGCGACTGAAACGACACCGACCATTTGCCATCGGGAATCCCCATCAGCTTGGCGAATTCAGCCGATGAGCGCATGCATTGGGCGCGGTAGCAGACCGCCAGAACTTCGGGCGACGCCGTCTCACAGCAATTCCCGCTCTTGAAACAGTGGTTGCCGGTCGGGTCCAGCTTGGTGATATGCCGCTCGGGCAGACCATGAAAACTCAGCAGCAGGTGATCGTAATCCTGCTGCAGATGCGGCCGCACGCTCGCCACTAGGGCGTCGAGGTATTCCTGCTGATTGAAGAACGGCGTCAGCAGCGAGAAGTCAAAATTCAGCTTTTTCTCACGCACTACGCGCTTGGCTTCTTCAATCACCGTGGTAACGGTACTGTCCGCAAACTGCGGATACAGCGGCGCCAACGTGACCTTTTTGATGCCCTGGGCTGCCAGGCGCGTGAGCACGGTTTCAATCGAAGGCTCGCCATAACGCATCGCCAGCTCCACCGGCCCGTGTTTCCACTCCTTGACCATGGCCTGCTGCAGTCGCTTGCTCAGCACCACCAGCGGCGAACCCTCGTCCCACCAAATCGAGGCATAGGCGTGGGCCGACTGCTCCGGGCGCTTGATCAGAATCAGCGACACGATCAGGCGACGCACTGGCCACGGCACGTCAATAACGTAAGGGTCCATCAGGAACTGATTGAGGTAGCGGCGCACGTCAGCGACCGACGTGGACGCCGGTGAACCCAGATTAACCAGCAATAAAGCGTGATCGGTCATGCAACACCTTGATGTCAGTGGCGGCCCAAAAGGTTTTCCAGGGCCGCGCGCAGATCAGTGAATCGGAAAGTGAAACCCGCCTCTTGCAGGCGGTCTGGCCGGGCGCGTTGACCGCCCAGCAACAGGATCGATAGCTCGCCCAGCAACACTCGAAGCGCAACGGCCGGCATCGGCATGAAGGATGGTCGGTGCAGCACGGACGCGAGGGTCTTGGCGAAATCCCGGTTGCGGGCCGGTGACGGCGCGCAGGCATTATAAGGACCTCGGGCATCGTCCCGGCTCATCAGAAAATCAATCAGGGCGATTTGATCTTCTATATGAACCCACGGCATCCATTGGCGTCCGTTGCCGATTGGCCCGCCCATGCCCATCTTGAACGGCGGCAACAGCCGCTGCAGCATGCCGCCTTCGTCGGCCAACACCAGTCCGGTGCGCACCAGCACCACGCGGATGCCCAGGGTCTCGGCACGTTGCGCGGTCTCTTCCCAGGCAATGCACAGACGGCTGGCGAAGTCTTCGCTGACCGGTTGCGCATTTTCGTCGAGCTCGCGCTCACCGCCGTCGCCATACCAGCCTACCGCCGAGCCGGATATCAACACGTCGGGTTTCTGCTCGCGGCGCTCAAGCCACGTGACCAATTGCTCAGTCAGGGTGATACGGCTGTCCCACAGCAGTATTTTGCGTTTGCGGGTCCACGGACGGTCGGCGATGGGTGCGCCGGCCAGATTGATCACCGCGTCGACGTGCTGGCTGCCTATGTCGTCGAAGTGAGCTATCCCGCGAACGTTGGCGCCGCAGAGCCGCGCAACGTCATCGGGTTTGCGACTCAAGACCGTCAGCTGATGGCCCTGCGTGAGCCAGTGTTTACACAAACGACGCCCTATCAAGCCTGTACCGCCGGTCAGCAAGATGTGCATGACTGAGTTCCTTACGTGGCGTTCATCGCAATTGCGGAGTCTATTTCTTCACAAGCCATGAGCTCGTGCGCGGAGTGATCACTCAACTTTAGGTCAGGTTAGAGCGATCCACTTCACTGCTGTTCTTTAGGACAGCCCGATCGTGCAGTTGAACGATTGAAGCAAAGCGTCAGACTTGTCAGCGAGCCCTTGGAAAGGTCCGCGTCCTGCGTGTGCAGGGCGACAACTTATACCGAAAAACGGCATTGTACAGCTTTTGCCTGAGGCGTAGTCTGTGCAGACAAGGTAACGAGGCCCCTATGACTGTCCCCATTGCAATCATCGGTACCGGCATCGCCGGACTCTCCGCCGCCCAGGCGTTGCAAGCCGCCGGGCATAGCATTCATCTCTTTGACAAGAGCCGCGGCAGTGGCGGCCGGATGTCCAGCAAACGCAGCGATGCCGGCGCACTGGACATGGGCGCCCAATACTTCACCGCCCGCGACCGTCGCTTCGCCGCCGCCGTCCAGCAGTGGCAAGCCGAGGGCCACGTGGCCGAGTGGAAGCCGCTGCTCTACAACTATCATGGTGGAAAACTCAGCCTGTCGCCCGACGAGCAAGTGCGCTGGGTCGGCGCGCCGCGCATGAGTGCAATCACCCGGGCCATGCTCGGCGACATGCCGGTGACCTTTTCCTGCCGCATCACTGAAGTCTTCCGTGGCGAACAACACTGGAATCTGCTGGACGCCGACGGCCAAAGCCACGGCCCGTTCAGTCAGGTCGTGATCGCCATCCCCGCGCCCCAGGCCACCACCCTGCTGGCCGACGCGCCGAAACTGGCGAGCGTTGTCGCGGGCGTGAAGATGGAGCCGACCTGGGCGGTCGCGCTGGCTTTCGATACCCCGCTGGACACGCCCCTCGAAGGCTGCTTTGTGCAGGACAGCGCCATCGACTGGCTGGCCCGCAATCGCAGCAAACCCGGGCGCGACAGCCAGATGGATACCTGGATTCTGCACGCCACCAGCGCCTGGAGCCGCCAGCATGTGGACATGGCCAAGGAGGACGTCATCGATCACTTGCACGGCGCGTTCGCCGAGCTGATGAATTGCGCGATGCCTGCCCCGGCATTCACCCTCGCCCACCGCTGGCTGTACGCAAGGCCGGCTGGCGGACGCGAAGTCGGCGCGTTGTCCGATGCAGATCTGGGTCTGTACGTCTGCGGCGACTGGTGCCTGTCGGGCCGAGTCGAAGGCGCCTGGCTGAGTGGTCAGGAAGCCGCGCGACGTCTGCTGGAACACCTCAAATGAATCGAATCAACCCGCGCAAGCTGCTGCTGTCGAAATGGACGGCAGCGTCTCCTCAGAACCGTGAAAAGCACTTTTTGGTCACCGAGTTGTTTTGTGATGAAGAAGGGACGGTGCTGGAGATCGAACTGCAAGCCGTCATGACCAAGCGCAGCCAGACGCTGGCCTGGCAGACCCTGCAGAATGACCAGAGCTGGCAGATGGGCTGGAAGTAAACCCTTCCCAACTGCCGCCTCAGCCCGTCATTACGGCTGAATTCCCGCACCTTGTCGTTTCATTCACCGATCTTGTACAAATTATTTGACTTGCACTGCTACAAACCTATGATGGGCAAATGTTGTACAGAGAAACGGATCTGTATAAGAAGTTCATCGAGGGTTTGTCATGTCTGCTGTACTCGATCATTCATCAGAGCAAGCCTCCAAACCCAAGCTGGGCGTCAGCGCCTGCCTGATGGGTGTGGAGGTCAGGTTCAATGGCGGGCACAAGGAATCGCACCTTCTGACCCGGGCCCTCAACGAATACTTCGATTTCGTGCCGGCGTGCCCCGAGGTCGCCATCGGTATGGGCATCCCTCGCGAAGCCATTCGTTTGGTGGGAGACACAGATCACCCTCGGGCGATCGGCACGGTTCATCACGCCATGGATGTTACCGAGCAACTGGCTGATTACGGCGAGCACATGGCTACTGAGATGAGCGACATCTGCGGCTATATCTTCATGCAGAAATCGCCGTCGTGTGGCCTGGAGCGGGTCAAGGTGTACCGCGATAACGGCGTGCCGTTCGAAACCGGCGGACGTGGCATTTATGCCCAGGCGTTCTGCGCGCGTCATCCTGATCTGCCGGTTGAAGAAGACGGCCGTTTGAACGACCCGGTGCTGCGGGAGAATTTCATCACCCGCGTGTTTGCCTATGCCGCGTGGCAAGAGCTGCTGAAAAGCGGCATCACCCGCCGTGCGCTCACCGAGTTTCACGCCCGCTATAAATACCAATTGATGGCCAACGATCCCGTCCAGTACAAGGCGCTGGGGAATCTGCTGGGCACCATGGGCCGGAATGACCCTGCCGAGATCGCCCCGCGCTACTTCAGTCAATTGATGAGCGCGCTGAAAAAACCGGCGACCCGGCGCACCCACACCAATGTGCTGCAGCATCTGTGCGGTTATCTGCGCCAGACCCTCAGCGCATCCGACAAGAAAGAAATTCAGGGCGTCATCAATCAGTACCACCAGGGCATCGTGCCGCTGGTTGTGCCGCTGACGCTGCTCAAACACCATTTCCGCCGACACCCCGATCCGTACATTGCGCTGCAGGTTT
This sequence comes from Pseudomonas sp. PS02290, assembly GCF_029960075.1. Taxonomy (NCBI): domain Bacteria; kingdom Pseudomonadati; phylum Pseudomonadota; class Gammaproteobacteria; order Pseudomonadales; family Pseudomonadaceae; genus Pseudomonas; species Pseudomonas sp. PS02290. Next base: position 39,016 of record NZ_JASCOY010000020.1, on the reverse strand, counting down.
ATCTGCAGCCGCATCCGGAAAACCTCAGTCTGCGCAACGCGATTTGAACATGACAACTACCGAGCAAGAACCGCCGGAAGGCGACCCGCAGGACCCCGCGAACGCCTTTGAAAACGGCTGGCTGCCGATTCGCGAAATCGCCCGACTGACCGGTGTGAACGCAGTGACCCTGCGCGCCTGGGAACGTCGATATGGCCTCATCGTTCCGCACCGTACAGCCAAGGGCCATCGTCTTTACAGCAACGAACATGTCGACCGCGTGCTGACCATCCTCACGTGGCTGAATCGCGGCGTGTCGGTCAGTCAGGTCAAGCAGTTGATCGACGATCAGCAGGCGCCAGCGCCCAGTGTCGAGAATGACTGGGACATTCTTCGCCAGACTCTGCAGGAAGCCATCGGCGCCCTGGCCGAGCGGCGACTCGATGATTCCCTCAACCGCGCGATGTCGCTGTATCCGCCGCGCACGCTTTGCGAACAACTGTTGCTGCCGCTGCTGGCGTCACTTGAGCAGCGCTGGCAGGGCCAGTTCGGCGCGCAGCTTGAGCGGGTGTTTTTCTACTCGTGGCTGCGCAGCAAGTTCGGCGCCCGGCTGTACCACAACAACCGTCAGGTCAGCGGCGCGCCCTTGCTGCTGGTCAATCAGTCCGACCTCCCGCTCGAGCCGCATCTGTGGCTGACCGCGTGGCTGCTCAGCAGCGCCGATTGCCCGGTGGAAGTGTTCGACTGGCCATTGCCGGCTGGCGAGCTGGCCCTGGCCTGCGAATACCTCAAGCCGCGCGCAGTGCTGTTGTATTCCAGCAAGTCACTGAACGTCGGCCAGTTGCCTCGCCTGCTGCACAACATCGAGTGCCCTAAGCTGATCGTCGGGCCTGCGGTGCGTATTCATTCGACGGAATTATCTGCAGCCGAGGGTGAAGTCTCCGGCCTGTCCCTCGCCGAAGACCCTTTGACCGCCCAGGCTGCCTTGCAGCGGCTGGGGCTTATCTAAGGAATAACTATGCAATTGATATGGCTGCGCAGTGATCTGCGTGTGCACGACAACACCGCGCTGAGCGCTGCCATGGAGCAGGGCCCGACTCTGGCCGTGTACATGATCAGCCCGGGCCAGTGGCAGAGCCATGACGATGCCCCATGCAAAGTCGATTTCTGGCTGCGCAACCTTCGCGAATTGAGCAAGTCACTTGCGGCGCTCAACGTCCCTTTGCTGATTGTCCATGCGGACACGTGGGCGCAGGCACCCAAGGCGATCCTGAAGCTGTGTCAGCAACACGGGATCGAAGGCGTACACGTTAACGACGAGTACGGCATCAACGAGACCAAACGAGACCGTGAAGTGGAGGCGGCTCTCGACGGCGCCGGCATTCCGTTTCGTCGTCACCTCGACCAGCTGTTCTTTCAGCCGGGCAGCGTGCTGACCAAAAGCGGCGGCTATTTCAAGGTCTTCACCCAGTTCCGCAAGGTCTGTTACGCCCGCTTGCATTACTCGATGCCGGCGCTGGTTGCACGGCCCAAGCCGCAACAGAAGCTGTCCGTCAAAAGTGACGTCGTTCCCGATGGCGTCAAGGGCTTCGCTGCGCCGACCGAGACCCTGCGCTCGCTGTGGCCGGCCGGTGAAGATGAGGCGCGCGATCGCCTGCACAACTTCACCGACGAGCAGGTGCATTACTACGATCAAGAGCGCGACTTCCCCGCCAAGCCCGGGACCAGCCAGCTGTCTGCGTACCTGGCGGCCGGGGTGATCTCGCCCCGCCAATGCCTGCATTCAGCACTGCGCAGCAACAACGGCGAATTCGAGACCGGTAATCCGGGCTCAGTCACCTGGATCAACGAGCTGCTCTGGCGTGAATTCTACAAGCACGTGCTGGTGGGCTTCCCCCGTGTCTCCCGTCACCGCGCCTTCCGCCCGGAAACCGAAGCGCTGAAGTGGCGCAATGCGCCGAAGGATCTGGAAGCCTGGCAACAGGGTCGTACCGGGCTGCCGATTGTCGATGCAGCCATGCGCCAGCTGCTTGAAAACGGCTGGATGCACAACCGCCTGCGGATGATCTCGGCGATGTTCCTGACCAAGAATCTGCTGATTGACTGGCGCGAGGGTGAACGCTATTTCATGCAGCACCTGATCGACGGCGATCTTGCGTCGAACAATGGCGGCTGGCAGTGGAGCTCATCGACCGGTACCGACGCATCGCCCTACTTCCGGATTTTCAATCCACAAAGTCAGTCGGAGCGCTTCGACCCTGAAGGTCGATTCATCAAGCAATGGGTGCCTGAACTGGCTGAGTTGAACAAGCGAGACATTCATAACCCGTCCGCGCTGGGCGGGCTGTTCGGCGTGGAAGGCTATCCCGCGCCCATCGTCGATTTGAAAGCCAGCCGCGAACGCGCCCTGCAAGCGTTCAAGTCGCTGCCCCAGCGGCAAGCCGAGACGCAGGAGAATGGGTGAGCATTCGTCACGCCGGTTAGCGGTCTACTGCGCGGTGATTTAAACTGCCGCCCATGACGACTGTGATCCCTTCGCTTCAACTCCCTGACGAACCCGCAATCACGTGTTCCACCTGCGCGGCCTGCTGCTGTCAGCTGGAAGTCATGTTGATTACCGACACCGGCGTGCCCGAGCGTTACATCGACACCGATGACTGGGGCGGCGAAGTGATGCTGCGCCTGGACGATGGCTGGTGCGCGGCACTCGATCGCGACACGATGATGTGCACGATCTACGACCGTCGACCGTTGATTTGCAGGGAGTTCGAAATGGGTGCGCCGGAGTGTATTGCCGAGCGAGAAGGAATCGCGACCGCTTATCTGTGATGGTCGCGGCAAGCAGGAAGCACGGGATTTGATGTTTGCCTGGCTCAGCTGCTTTGGCTGACACGTTCCCGGCTAAAGCCGGTCCTACAAGGTGGTTTTTCAGTAGGACTGGCTTTAGCCGGGAAGAAGCGGGTAGTGCATTGCAGGTGCGGTTAAATCCGCTCGTGCAATAACGCAATCAAACGCTTAGAACGGCATCGTGTAGTGAATCGCGTAGCTTTCGATACCGTCGTTATTGGTGGTCATGCCGCCGTTGGAGTAGTGAGTGGCGCGCAGGCCAACTTCATGTCCACCGGCAAAGCGCAGACCGAAACCCAGACGGTCTTCAAACTGGAACGCGCTGCCCAGCTTGTTGCCTTCCACTTCGGTGCGCTGGAATACAGCGGCGCCGATACCGGCTTCAATGTAAGGCTTGACGCTCTCACCCGAAAACTCATAAACGAATACCGGAGAGAACGACAGGCTGTTGTTGCTGGAGCTCTTGTCGCCTTCCCAGTAGGTGTAAGCGCCGCTCCAGTAACCGGTCAGGCGACCGACACCGGTTTGCCACCAGCTTTGATCCCAATCAAATTGCGCGCCCAGACGATAAGTCATCGTGGATTCGCCAGTGTGTCCTACGGAAAACTCGACCCCATCAGCTTGAGCAATTGCGCTTTGCCCCAACAACGCAGCCGCAATCGCAGCCAAACAAAACAGTCGCTTCATCTGAAACATCCTATTTTCGAAAGCAGTTAAAAATTTTTTATATCGACAGAAGTGCTGTAGAAGCCGGCGGCTGAACTTTAGTTCACCCACAGCCGAAGCGATTCACGTTTTTTTCACGAAACGAAGCTTCGCACATTGTCGGAGTTGATACAAAGCACGCGTAGGACGTTTCTGAAATCTTCTGGATCACCGGTCGTCCAGAACTGAGCAGTCCGAGGATGACCGCTCGCCAGCAGCTCGCGCTCGCCCAGTAACCGCTGCAACTGCCGGGCTACAGCGGCACCGGTGTCGATCAGCGTGATGGAGGCAGGGATCATTTCCCGCAGCAATGGCTTGAGAAACGGGTAATGGGTGCAGCCCAGAATGATGGTGTCGCAACCCGCCGCGAGTAACGGCGCGACGTAACCCTGAAGCAACTGGCGAATCGCCGGGCTGACCAGATCGCCCGTTTCGATCAGCTCCACCAGGCCCGGACACGGCTGCGTGATGACTTGCACGTCTGCCGCAAAGCGATCGAGCAACGCGGCGAACTTGGCGCTTTGCAAAGTGCCGGTGGTCGCCAGCACGCCGACGACGCCGGTCCGCGTCGCCGCAGCCGCAGGCTTGACCGCCGGCTCCATGCCCACAAGTGGCCAGTCAGGGTAGCGGACGCGTAAGTCGGCGATGCCGGCCACTGTTGCCGTATTGCAGGCGATCACCAGGGCCTTGGCGCGCTGGCTGTGGAAAAACTCGGCAATCGTCGCGCAACGTTCGCGAATGAATTCGGGGGTTTTCTCGCCGTAGGGAATGTGGCCGCAATCAGCGACGTAGAGCAACGATTCCCGTGGCAGCAACTGCTGTATTTCCGCCAGCACCGACAACCCGCCGACGCCGGAATCAAACACCGCCACCGGCGCATCGCTGTCTCTATTCATGCTCGGCGGTAGCTCGCAGCCCGGTACCGCACACACTGCAGCCAGGGTCGCGTTTGACTTTCAATTCGCGGAATCGCGTGCTCATGACATCAATCACCAGCAGTCGCCCTACCATCGGCTCGCCAAATCCGGCCAGCAGCTTCAGGGCTTCGAGGGCCTGCAAACTGCCAACCAATCCTACCAACGGGCCGATCACGCCAGCCTCGCTGCAGGTCAGTTCGGTCTCGCTGCCGTGCCCGTACAGGCAGTGGTAACAAGGGCTCTCCGGACGACGCGGATCGAACACCGACAACTGCGCCTCCAGGCGAATCGCAGCGCCGCTGACCAGTGGTTTGCAGGCGGCGACGCAGGCGGCATTGACCGCTTCACGCGTCGAAAAATTGTCCGAGCAGTCCAACACCAGATCGACCCCGGCAACGGCTGCGGCCAGTGAGTCAACATCAAGGGCGGCGCGATGGGGCACCAGTGTGATCAGCGGATTGATCGCAGTCAGCCGCGCAATGGCTGAATCAACCTTACTCAGCCCTACGCTCTGGGTGTCGTGAATGATCTGGCGTTGCAGGTTGGTGAGATCGACGCTGTCGAAATCCGCCAGATGCAGTTCGCCGACGCCGGCCGCCGCCAGGTACAACGCCACCGGCGAACCCAGCCCGCCAAGGCCGACGATCAACACGCGGCTCTGCTTGAGGCGCAGCTGACCGTCGATGTCGACCTGTTGAAGAAGGATCTGCCGGCTATAGCGCAGCAGCTCTTCGTCCGTCAGCACGGCACTCGCCCGAAGGTAATGCGCTCGTGGTCGCCCAGGTCGCGGCGGGTCTTGATCTCTTCGAATCCGTGCGCAAGCAACAACTCGCGAACCGCTGCGCCTTGATCGTAGCCATGCTCCAGCAACAGCCAGCCGCCAGCTTCAAGGTGCGCGGGCGCTTGCGACACAATCAGGCGCAGGTCGTCCAGGCCATCGGCGCCGGAAACCAGCGCACTGCTTGGCTCGAAGCGCACATCGCCTTCGACCAGATGCGGGTCATTGGAGGCAATGTAGGGTGGGTTGCTCAGGATCAGGTCAAAACGCTGACCTTCGACGGCACTGAACCAGTGGCTGTGAAAGACCTTCGCGTTGTCCAGATGCAGGCGCTGACGATTGCGTTCGGCAAGCTCGACCGCCTCTTCAACGCGATCCACCGCCGTGACGCTCCACTGCGGACGATCCTTGGCCAGCGACAGAGCAATCGCGCCGGTGCCCGTGCCGAGGTCGAGCAGCGTGTGAGGAATCGCACCAGGCAGAAGCTCCAACGCGGTTTCCACCAGCATCTCGGTTTCGGGCCGGGGGATCAGCGTATGGGGAGCGACTTCCAGGTCGATGTTCCAGAACCCTTGCAGGCCCAGGATGTACGCGACGGGTTCGCCGGTTCGACGACGCTTGAGATAGCCGTCGAAAGCGTGCGCCGCTTCGGTGCTGACAATACGCTCGGGCCAGGTGTGCAAAAAGCTGCGTGGCTTGCCCAGGGCAGCGGCCAGCAACAATTCTGCATCCAAGCGCGCTGTCGGAGAATCCGGCAACTCGGCGCTTCTTAACAAGCTGGCGATGATGGTCATTTAATCACCCAGTGCCGCAAGTTGGTCTGCCTGATACTCGGCAAGTAACGGTTCTATCACTGCATCGACCCCGCCGGCCAGAACTTCATCAAGGGAGTAGAGCGTCAGGTTCACGCGGTGATCCGTGACTCGCCCCTGTGGGAAATTGTAAGTACGAATGCGTTCCGAGCGATCCCCGGAACCGACCAGCAATTTACGCTCACTGGCGATGGCGTTGGCCGCCGCAGCGGTCTGCTGATCGTTGAGCTTGGCCGACAGCCAGGACATGGCCCGCGCACGGTTCTTGTGCTGCGAGCGTTCTTCCTGACACTCCACGACAATGCCGGACGGCAAGTGCGTAATGCGGATGGCCGAATCGGTCTTGTTGACGTGCTGACCACCGGCGCCGGACGAGCGATAGGTGTCAACGCGCAAGTCGGACGGGTTGATCTCGATGGTCTGCTGTTCGTCAGGCTCTGGCAACACCGCGACGGTACACGCAGACGTATGAATGCGGCCCTGGGATTCGGTTTCCGGCACGCGCTGAACGCGATGCACACCCGACTCGAATTTCAGCTTGCCGTAGACGTGCTCGCCTTCGACCCGCGCAATGACTTCCTTGTAACCGCCATGCTCGCCCACGTTCTCCGACAGGATCTCGACACGCCACCCACGCCGCTCGGCATAACGGGAATACATGCGGAAAAGGTCGCCGGCAAAGATCGCGGCTTCGTCACCGCCCGTGCCGGCGCGGATTTCCAGAAACACGTTACGGCCATCGTTCGGGTCTTTGGGCAGCAGCATTTTTTGCAGGTCAGCTTCAAGAACCAGCAACTGATCCTTGGCTTCGCGCACTTCCTCGACTGCCATTTCGCGCATGTCGGGATCGCTGTCCTTGAGCAGCGCCTGCGCGCCTTCGAGGTCGCTCTGCACTTTCTGCAGCTGCCGGTATACCTGAATCACTGGCTCGACTTCGGCGTACTCACGGGAATACGCGCGAAATTTGGTCTGGTCGGAGATGACTTCGCCATCGCCGAGCAGCGCGGTCAATTCCTCGAAACGGTCGCTGAGCACGTCCAGCTTATTAAGCAGTGAAGCTTTCATTGCGGGGATTTATCCGTGGAGCCCTCGTTGAGGGCAAAGAGTTCCTGGGCCATGGCCAGCGCATCGACGCGGCCTTCAGCGGAGAGCTTTTTGAGCTGCACGCTGGGGGCGTGCATCATTTTGTTCGTCAGGCCACGTGCCAGCGCCATCAATACATCTTCGGCGTTGCTGCCATTGGCCAGCATGCGCTGGGCTTTCTGCAATTCTTCGTCACGCAGGCGTTCGCTCTGCTGACGATACGCCTTGAGCACGTCGACCGCCGCCAGTTCGCGCAGCCGCGACATGAAATCGTCGACGCCCATGCTGACCAGTTCTTCGGCCGCCTGCGCCGCGCCCTGGCGGCTTTTGAGGTTTTCAGCGACGACTTCATGCAGATCGTCGACGGTGTAGAGATAGACGTCGTCCAGCTCGCCGACCTCAGGCTCGATGTCGCGTGGCACGGCGATGTCGACCATGAAGATCGGCTTGTGCTTGCGCAGTTTCAGCGCGCTTTCCACGGCGCCCTTGCCCAGAATCGGCAACTGACTGGCCGTGGAGCTGATGACGATGTCGCTGTTGACCAGCTCGGCCGGGATGTCGGCCAACAGCACCGCATGAGCACCGAACTGCTCGGCCAGAATATTCGCGCGCTCGAGGGTGCGGTTGGCAACAACGATACGCTTGACTCCGAGATCATGCAGGTGACGCGCGACAAGCGTGATGGTCTCCCCTGCCCCGATCAACAGCGCCTGGCTGCGCTGCAGGTCGCTGAAAATCTGCTTGGCCAGGCTGACGGCGGCAAAGGCGACAGACACCGGGTTCTCGCCGATGGCCGTGTCGGTGCGTACCTGTTTGGCAGCGCTGAAAGTGGCCTGAAAAAGACGCCCGAGCAGTGGGCCGACGGTGCCGGCCTCCCGGGCAACGGCATAGGCCGATTTCATCTGACCCAGGATCTGCGGCTCGCCGAGCACCAGTGAGTCCAGGCCCGACGCCACGCGCATCATGTGTCGCACTGCCGCGTCGTCTTCATGCACATAGGCACTGGCGCGCAGCTCATCGACATTCAGGTGGTGATAATCCGCCAGCCAGCGCAACACGACGTCGGCGGTCAGCTGATCCTGTTCGATATAAAGTTCGCTGCGATTGCAGGTGGAGAGAATGGCCGCTTCCCGGCTGCGGGTCAGGCGGCAGAGCTGCTGTAGCGCCTCAACCAGCTGCTCAGGCGTAAATGCCACGCGCTCGCGGACATCAACTGATGCAGTCTTATGGTTGATACCCAGAGCAAGAAAGGCCATTCAAGGTCGCTGATGGTGACGTGAAGCCGGCAATTGTCCTACTTCGATAGAGTCAGGACAACCACCGCAATACATTCAGAACGTCCGCAGCACACTATTGTCCCTATACAGGTTGCTTATCACCGCCTCTGGCCTGCGACAAAATGTCCACGCACAGGCTGTAGATTAAGCATATCCAGATTTCGCGCGGGCTGTGGGTTTGCTCCCGGCCTTGTGTCATGATGCTTCCAAACCGCAGGTAAGCCGCCCCTCCTCTATATGAATAAATCCTCCGCGTTGTTCCTTGCCCTTGTCGCTCTGAGTGGCTGCCAGTCTACGGCCTCCGTTTCTACGGAGCCTTCTGCTCCCGCGAAAGAAGCGCCGCCCGCACCCGAGGCCAAACCTCAGGTGTACGGCTCGTTTACTCAAGAAACCGTCGTCAGCCTGCTGACCGCCGAGCTTGCCGGCCAGCGCAACCGCTTCGACATCGCGCTGGACAACTACGTGACCCAGGCGATCCAGACCCAGGATCCGGGGATTTCCGAGCGCGCCTTCCGCATCGCCGAATACCTGGGGGCCGATCAGGCCGCCCTCGACACCTCAATGATCTGGGCGAAAAACGACCCGGGCAATCTCGAGGCACAGCGCGCGGCAGCCATCCAGCTGGCGCGGGCCGGGCGCTACGACGATTCCATGCGCTATATGGAGAAGGTTCTTCAGGGCCAGGGCGACACGCATTTTGATTTCCTCGCGTTGTCTGCGTCGGAAACCGATTCCAATACGCGCAAAGGGCTCATCACCAGCTTCGATCGCCTTCTGATGAAGTATCCGAAAAACGGCCAACTGATCTTCGGCAAGGCGCTGTTGCTTCAGCAGGAAGGCGACAGCGCCGCCTCGCTGAAACTGCTCGAAGACAATCCGCCGGGTGAAGGTGAGGTGGCGCCGATCCTGTTGCGTGCCCGACTGCTGCAAAGCATGAACCGCGGCAAGGAAGCGATCCCGCTGCTCGAAAAAAGCATCAAAAAATACCCGGATGACAAGCGCCTGCGCCTGACTTATGCGCGCATGCTAGTGGAACAGAACCGCATGGAAGACGCCAAAGTGCAGTTCTCCAGCCTGGTTCAGCAGTACCCGGATGACGACGAGCTGCGTTATTCGCTTGCCCTCGTCTGCCTGGAAAACAAGGCATGGGATGAAGCGCAGGGTTATCTCGAAGACCTCGTTGCACGCGGCAGTCACGTCGACTCGGCCCACGTAAACCTCGGCCGCATCTACGAAGAGCGCGACGATCCGCAAACCGCGCTCGCCGAATACGCTCAAGTGGGCCCCGGCAACGACTTCCTGCCTGCGCAGCTGCGTCAGGCCGATATCCTGATGAGCAACGGCAACACTGCAGAAGCGTCGAAGCGGCTGGCCCAGGCACGTGCCGATCAACCCGATTACGCCATTCAGCTGTACCTGATCGAAGCCGAGACCCTGGCCAACAACAACCAGAGCGACCGCGGCTGGCAAGTGTTGAGTCAAGCGCTCAAGCAGTACCCGGATGATCTGAATCTGCTCTACACCCGCTCGATGCTGGCCGAGAAACGCAACGATCTGAAACAGATGGAGAGTGACCTGCGAGCCATTCTCAAGCGCGAGCCGGACAACGCCATGGCGCTGAACGCTCTGGGCTATACCCTCTCGGACCGCACCACACGCTACGCCGAGGCCAAGGAATTGATCGAGCGCGCGCACCAGCTCAATCCGGAAGACCCGGCGGTGCTCGACAGCCTCGGTTGGGTCAACTACCGCTTGGGCAATCTGGATGAAGCCGAGCGTCTGCTGCGTCAGGCGCTGGAGCGCTTCCCGGATCACGAAGTTGCCGCGCACCTGGGCGAAGTCCTGTGGGCCAAAGGCGAGCAGCGTGAAGCTCGCAAAGTATGGGGCAAGGCCCTTGAACAACAACCTGACAGCCCGGTTCTGCGCAGCACCATCAAACGCCTGACCGGCGCCGAGACCCTTTGAATTTATGCAATTGCGCCACGTACTCGTATTCAGTCTGATCGCCCTGCTCGCCGGCTGTGCCGGCATGTCCTCCCGCGAAGCCGTGCAAGGCAAGGGGGACGCCAATCAATGGCGTGTGAACAAAGAACAACTCAGCAGCCTCGATGGCTGGCAGATCAACGGCAAGGTCGGCATCCGCGCGCCAAAGGATTCCGGCAGCGGCACGCTGTTCTGGCTGCAACGCCAGGATTACTACGACATTCGCCTGTCCGGCCCGCTGGGGCGCGGTGCTGCCCGCCTGACCGGTCGACCTGGCGCGGTGTCGCTGGAAGTCGCCAATCAGGGCCGCTACGACGCGCCGGACCCGGAAACCCTGCTCAAGGATCAGCTCGGCTGGAAATTGCCGGTGTCGCATCTGGTCTGGTGGGTGCGCGGTTTGCCCGCGCCGGACAGCAAAAGCAACCTGACCCTTGACGGTGACAGTCGCCTGGCCAGCCTTGAACAGGATGGCTGGCAGATCGAATACCTGAGCTACACCCAGCAAAACGGTTTCTGGCTGCCTGAACGCATGAAGCTGCACGGGCAGGATCTGGACGTCACGCTGGTCATCAAGGACTGGCAACCACGCAAACTGGGGCAATGAGCATGTCGCAACCACGACTGACACTGCCCGCCCCTGCCAAACTGAATCTGATGCTGCACATCACCGGACGCCGCGCCGACGGTTATCACGAACTGCAGACGCTGTTCCAGTTTCTCGATTACGGCGACGAGCTCAGCTTCGCGCTTCGTGAAGACGGCGAAGTGCGACTGCAGACGGAAATTGCCGACGTCCCCCACGACAGTAATCTGATTGTCAAAGCGGCTCGCGCCCTCAAGCAACAATCCGGTTGCCCGCTCGGCGTTGATATCTGGCTGAAAAAAGTCCTGCCCATGGGGGGCGGCATCGGCGGCGGAAGTTCCGACGCGGCAACCACACTGCTGGGCCTGAATAATCTCTGGCAGCTTGGCTGGAATGAAGATCGGCTGGCGGCGCTGGGCCTGCTGCTTGGGGCTGACGTGCCGGTTTTCGTGCGCGGACATGCTGCTTTTGCCGAAGGCATCGGCGAGATCCTGACCCCCGTAACCCCCGAAGAACCTTGGTATCTGGTGCTAGTGCCGCAAGTATCTGTAAGTACAGCAGAAATTTTTTCAGATCCACTGTTGACACGTGACACTCCTCCCATTAAAGTGCGCCCCGTTCCCAAGGGAAACAGTCGAAATGACTGCTTACCGGTTGTAACGAGGCGGTATCCAGAAGTTGGTAACGCTTTGAATTTGTTAGGTAAATTTACCGAAGCAAAATTAACCGGAACTGGAAGTTGTGTGTTTGGGGCCTTCCCAAGCAAAGCTGAAGCTGATAAAGTCTCGGCCCTTCTTACAGAGACCCTTACAGGGTTTGTAGCAAAAGGCGCAAACATCTCGATGTTGCACCGGAAGTTACAGGCGCTGCTCTAAAAGGAACCGAGTGCCAGGCACTCGTGCAACAGATACAGGGGCGTCGCCAAGCGGTAAGGCAGCAGGTTTTGATCCTGCCATGCGTTGGTTCGAATCCAGCCGCCCCTGCCATTTTCCTATAGTCATCCAGGCATACCCTAAGCCTCCAGGTACTGCGCGTGTCCAAGATGATGGTCTTTACGGGGAACGCCAACCCCGATCTGGCTCGGCGTGTCGTACGTCAGCTGCATATCCCTCTCGGTGACATCTCTGTTGGAAAGTTCTCCGACGGTGAGATTACCGCTGAGATCAATGAAAACGTTCGCGGTAAAGACGTCTTCATTATTCAGCCGACCTGCGCTCCGACCAACGATAACCTGATGGAACTCGTCGTGATGGCAGACGCCTTCCGTCGCTCCTCGGCCACTCGTATCACTGCTGTAATCCCTTACTTTGGTTATGCCCGCCAGGATCGCCGTCCGCGTTCTGCCCGTGTGGCTATCAGCGCTAAAGTGGTTGCGGACATGCTCACTGTCGTCGGTATCGACCGTGTGCTGACTGTCGACCTGCACGCTGACCAGATTCAAGGCTTCTTCGATATTCCGGTAGATAACATCTACGGCTCCCCGGTTCTGGTGGATGACATCGAAGACCAACGCTTCGAAAACTTGATGATTGTCTCCCCGGATATCGGCGGCGTCGTGCGTGCACGTGCTGTTGCCAAATCCCTGGGCGTCGATCTGGGCATCATCGACAAGCGCCGCGAGAAGGCCAACCACTCCGAAGTGATGCACATCATCGGTGACGTGGAAGGTCGTACCTGTATTCTCGTCGACGACATGGTCGATACCGCGGGCACTCTGTGCCATGCGGCCAAGGCGCTGAAGGAACACGGCGCTGCCAAGGTCTTCGCGTATTGCACACACCCTGTTCTGTCGGGCCGTGCGATCGAGAACATCGAAAATTCCGTGCTGGACGAACTGGTGGTGACGAACACTATCCCGTTGTCCGCTGCTGCACAGGCCTGTGACCGTATCCGCCAACTGGATATCGCACCGGTAGTCGCTGAGGCGATGCGTCGCATCAGCAACGAAGAATCGATCAGCGCGATGTTCCGATAAGGGCCCTGCCCTGCCGAACCATCCGTTGACGAAAAGCGCCCCGCCCCGACACTCAATGCCGGGGCGGGGCTTTTTTGCCCATACCGTGTCAGGCGCTGGTCGCAAACGCCGCTCGGTCATGGCTATTTTGGAGATACAAAATGAACGAATTTACTCTGAACGCCCAAGCGCGTACTGACCTGGGGAAAGGTGCGAGCCGCCGCCTGCGTCGTCTCGCCGCCTCCGTCCCAGCCGTTGTCTACGGTGGTGGCCAGGAAGCTACTTCGATCACCATCGAAGCCAAAGAACTGGCCAAGATGTTTGAAAACGAAGCTGCCTACAGCCACGTTATCGAGCTGAACATTGCTGGCGCCAAGCAGAACGTCATCGTTAAAGCGATGCAGCGTCACCCTGCCAAGCAGTTCATCATGCACGCCGACTTCATCCGCGTCGTGGCTGGCCAGAAACTGACCGCTATCGTTCCAGTGCACTTCATCAACGAAGAAGCACCGGTCAAGAAAGGCGGCGAGATCTCGCACACCACCACTGAGCTGGAAGTGACCTGCCTGCCGAAAGACCTGCCTGAGTTCATCGAAGTTGACCTGGGCGCGCTGGAAATCGGCGACAACGTTCACCTGTCCGACGTTAAAGCACCTAAAGGTGTTGAATTCGTTGCTCTGGCGCACGGCAAGGACCTGGACATCGCAAACGTCCACGCTCCTCGCATCGTCCAGGACGAAGAAGAAGGCACTGCAGAAGGCGAAGCAGAGTAATCATTACTCGCTAGCCGGTTGAACCCGTGATGATGCTCGCCATCATCACACTCGACCCAAGGAAGAGCCCCTGACGTGACCGCCATCCAACTGATCGTCGGCCTGGGAAATCCAGGCCCCGAATACGAACAGACCCGGCATAACGCAGGGGCTCTTTTCGTTGAGCGCATTGCCAGCGCACAGCGTGTCAATCTGACCGCTGACCGCAAATATTTCGGCCTGACGGCTAAGTTCAGTCATCAAGGCCAGGACGTTCGTCTGCTGATTCCCACCACCTACATGAACCGCAGCGGCCAGTCCGTGGCAGCTCTGGCGGGTTTCTTCCGGATTCCTCCGCAAGCCATTCTGGTGGCCCACGACGAACTCGACCTGCCTCCGGGCGTCGCCAAACTCAAACTGGGTGGCGGGCACGGCGGGCATAACGGGCTACGCGACATCATTGCGCAGCTCGGCAACCAGAACGGCTTCCACCGCCTGCGGCTTGGCATCGGCCACCCGGGCGACGCCAGTCTGGTGTCCAATTTCGTCCTGGGTCGTGCGCCACGCGCCGAGCAGGAAAAACTGGACGCCAGCATCGACTTTGCCCTCGGCGTGCTGCCGGATGTACTCGCTGGCGACTTCGCCAAGGCGATGCGCGTCCTGCACAGCCAGAAGGCCTGACATCACTCGAGGGGAAACACCATGGGATTCAACTGCGGCATCGTCGGCCTGCCCAACGTCGGCAAGTCCACCCTGTTCAACGCCCTGACCAAATCAGGTATTGCGGCGGAGAACTTTCCCTTCTGCACCATCGAACCGAACACCGGCATCGTGCCCATGCCGGATCCGCGCCTGCAGGCCCTGGCTGACATCGTCAACCCGAAGCGCATCCTGCCGACCACGATGGAGTTCGTCGACATCGCCGGGCTGGTAGCCGGTGCCTCCAAAGGTGAAGGCCTGGGCAACAAGTTCCTCGCCAACATCCGCGAGACTGACGCCATTGCTCACGTCGTGCGCTGCTTCGAAGACGAGAACGTGATTCACGTCTCCAACAGCGTCGACCCGAAACGCGACATCGAGATCATTGATCTGGAACTGATTTTCGCTGACCTCGACAGCTGCGAGAAACAACTGCAGAAAGTCACGCGCAACGCCAAGGGCGGCGACAAGGACGCAGTGGTCCAGAAAGGCTTGCTGGAGCAACTCATCGCTCACTTCACACTGGGCAAACCTGCGCGCAGCCTGATGAAGAGCATGAGCGCCGATGAGAAAGCCGTCATCAAGGGCTTTCATCTGCTGACCACCAAACCGGTCATGTACATCGCCAACGTCGCTGAAGACGGTTTCGAGAACAACCCGCACCTGGACGTGGTTCGCGCCATCGCTGAAGAAGAAGGCGCCATGCTGGTGCCGGTCTGCAACAAGATCGAAGCGGAAATCGCCGAACTCGACGACGGCGAAGAAAAGGACATGTTCCTGGAGGCCCTGGGCCTTGAAGAGCCTGGCCTGAACCGCGTGATCCGTGCCGGCTACGAGATGCTGCACCTGCAGACCTACTTCACTGCCGGCGTCGAAGAAGTGCGTGCATGGACCGTCCGCGTCGGCGCTACCGCGCCACAGGCTGCGGGTGTGATCCACACCGATTTCGAAAAAGGCTTCATCCGCGCCGAGTGCATCGCCTACAACGACTTCATCCAGTACAAGGGTGAGGCCGGTGCCAAGGAAGCGGGCAAATGGCGCCTGGAAGGCAAGGATTACATCGTCAAGGACGGTGACGTTCTGCACTTCCGTTTCAACGTCTAACGCGCGCGTGGACCTCCACGAACCCCGTTGAACATCAAAGCCCGCGTATCACTCAGTGATTCGCGGGCTTTGTGCTTTCAGCGCTTTGTATCTGTCAGCAGCGCCCGCCTGCCTCGGTGCAGCTCAGACAATCGGCTGTGCTGCGCGGAACAGCAGCACGACCCCTTCACGCTTGAGCGTTACCTCGTGAAAGTGCTTCCGCAAATGCGCCTCGAAACCGGCCTGGGTGTCGTGGCTGTTTCCAAAGATGCCTTTTTGGTTGTAGACCGCCATCAGCTTGCGACCGAAGCCATTGTGCCCCGCCTCGTCCCCCAGAATCGTTGCGCCAAACAATACGCCGTCAGGGTTCAGGTTGTGCTTGAGGTGAGCAAAGATCGCCGCCTTGGCGGCCAGCGGACCTGGCAGGCAATGCAGCAGGTAAAACAGCGATATCGAATCGAAGCGCTCGTTTCCGGGTATCGGCGTCATCACGTCATGCTGGAGGGTACGCGTGTCTGGCCGGCCGATCCTGCGCTTGGCGGCGGCGAGGCTGCTCGGGTTGAGGTCCATCAGGGTGATTCGGGTGTTCGGCGGCAGCTTGGCTTTCGCCAGGTAGTAACCCGTGCCGACGCCAATATCCAGATGATGAGCACGTACGTTGGCGCGGAAGAACGGCAACAGCACGTCATCGGTCGGGCAACTCCAGGCATACCGGTTGGAAATGCCCAGCACCCACGCGTCGTACAACGCTAACGTCAGGGGCGAATAAACCGCCGCACCTGCGGCACTGCTGTCGGTCATGGAAAAATCCCTACGGCGATGGGTATCGAAATACGGTGAGAAAGCGACAAATCTTATACGTCGCCTGGCTTTCGTCTTTCAACCCACACCCCATGCGCACCCGTGAAAACGTGCGCGCTGATCGCCCTCGTGCCTTGCTTGCTCGGCTTACCCCAGCTGGAATCTCGCGGTGTTGTCGCTCAAGGCCCGGCTGCCTTTGGTCAACGTGTCTGCAGCCTGATTGACCGCACGCGCGCCGTCCAGCAGACGGCCTGCAGCCTGATCCACCTGTTGGATGTTGCCACTGACCTCGTCCGCTGTTGCGGCCTGCTCTTCAACCGCGGTGGCGATCTGCGCCAGCGTGTCGGTGACGATCTGCACGGCGCTGGCAATCTCTTCCAGCCGCTCGCCCAGCCCGGTCACCGACTGCGCATCACTCACCGCCTGGCCACACGCCGCTTCCATCAGGCTGACGGCTTGGCTGACGGTCGAGCGCAAGCTGTCCACGGTCCCGGCAATTTGCGCGGTCGACGCCTGGGTCCGCTGGGACAAACTGCGCACTTCGTCAGCGACCACGGCGAAGCCACGGCCCTGCTCGCCCGCACGCGCCGCCTCGATGGCGGCATTGAGCGCCAGCAGGTTGGTCTGTTCGGCGATGCCGCGAATGGTGTCGACCACAGACTGGATCTGCTGCCCCTGCTCACTGACCTTGCCCAGCGCGTTGGCGGTATCGGTCAGTTTCTGGTTCAGTTGCTGAATGCTCGCGGTGGTGCGCTGACTGTCGCGGCTGCTGTCCTCGGCGATGCGTCGGGTGGCCTGAGCGCTGCCGGACGCCGCTTCACAGCTGCGGGCAACGCCCATGGAAGTCGCGGCGAGCTCAGTAGCCGCCGCTGCAATCTGGCTGATCTGCTGTTGTTGATCTTCGACTTCGTTGAGCGTGCTGCCGGACTGCGCATTAAGGGTCAGCACCGCAGAGCCCAATTGCTGGGTTTCGTGGTTGACGCCTAGCAGACTGGTGCGCAGTTGCACCACGGCAACGTTGAGCGCGGTGCTAATCGCAGCCAGTTCGTCACGCCCTTCAACGGCGACCTCGACGCACAAGTTGCCGTCACGCAGGGACTCGGCCAAGGTCGTGATGCCTTTGGCGCTGCGCTGAATCGACGCCTGGAGGCACATGAAGAGGTACAGCGCCGCGAGCGCGAGAATGCTGAATATCGCGGCCACCGGCACAAACTGCTGAGTAGCCTGTTCATGGTAATAATCGAGCCGGCTGGTGAGTGACGACAGTGACTGCTTGCGCAGGGCCGCCAGTCCGTCGCTGACGTTATCGACGCTGCGTTCGAAGCCGGCCGGGTCGAGCTTGATGCTGCCGCCGAACACACCGTCGTCGAGCACTTTCAGTTCGGTATCGAGGCGCTGAAGACTGTCTTCATACTGACGCGTCCAGACCTCCATACCCGGGTAAGCCTTTGCTTTTAGCGAGCCTACTGCTTTGACCAACTGATCGCGGGCGTCGCCGATGCGACTGCGCAGGTCGCGCATCTGAAGACGGCTTTGCAACGAGAACTGTCCGGACGCGATCGACGACTGGCCGATACTCGCCATGCGCCCTACCCGCTCGACAAGGTCCGGCGCCTGCTGCGTCGCGATCTGCATCAGCAAGTAGGTTTCAAGCCAGGGGTCTAGGATCAAGCCGCTGTCCATGGCGATCTGTTCGCGCAGACTTTGCAGCGCTGTAAGAGCGGATGTGAAGCGGTCGTAGCCGTCCGGCCACCAGCCAACCGTGCGCAGGGAGTCTGAATCCATGCCTTTGACCGAGGCTTGCAGCGCCTGATACCGCGTCAAGATGTCCTCGCTGGCGTTCTGTGCCTTGAGCTCATCGCCGAGGGACGCCAGGGTTCGGGTCAATTCAGGATTCGCTGCATCCAGCGCGCCCATGGCTGCCTTCGCGGCCGGCGTCGGATCATGAAGAATGTCAGCGGCCTTCCAGCGCGCGGCGCGGTTGCGCTGGGCCGTCAGCTGCACATCCAGCGCATCAAGCGCCATGAGCTGGCGCACGCCGGCTTGCTCCTGAGAAATCACCGCCAGCTTGCTGCGGTAATCCTGGCCGATCATCCACAGGCTGCCGGCCAGCGGCAAAATAAACAGAAAGAAGAGCACCTGAAACTTGCGTGCGAACCCGAGACGTCCGAGCAGGCGGATGCCTGGCGACAAAAGACTCTGCATAGCCGACTACTCCTCACCGACAAACGCTGCATGACAAATGATCGTCGCTGCGTTGCCTTACATTCTTACCGGCAAAATGCCATGTCTGTGTTTTGAAAACGATAACCGCCCATCTTTTGAGCAAAGGACGCGCTTGGGCCTATCGAAATCTGCTGCCGCTTCCATCTATAACGGCAGCGTTGCGGCAGGCATAAGCAAGAACCGGACCGATAGCACGAAGCCATCAAACCGGGCACGAGCCCGAGGACGGTGCAGGATGGATGCGCGAAAGTGGGGCAAAAGCACTCAGCGTCGAGTTAGAAACTGTCACCGACGTGCAGGGATGAGGAATGGCTGAAGGGCCGCGAGGCTAACCGATTGATCGTGTGGATAAATTTTTTCAAAGAGACGCTTGACACATATCCCGTCTGAGCGAATAATGCGCGCCACTTGGCTACATAGCTCAGTTGGTTAGAGCATAGCATTCATAATGCTGGGGTCCGGGGTTCAAGTCCCTGTGTAGCCACCAAGTACCTCAACAAAGCCCGCCTTGTGCGGGCTTTGTTGTTTCTGGCGTTCTCTTTCTGTATCCCCCTCCCGCTGTATCCCTGCCAATCATTGAACCGAAGGGTTACAAGCGTCTCCACTTTTTTCAAACCTTTGAACCCGGCGACCTCGACCGCGTGTGCGCGATGGAGCGGGAGAGGCGCTTCCGGCTATTCAGGTATTGCCACCATTTGTTTCGTCGACGGCCCAGTCTTTGGAGATAAAAGCCCTGCAGGGCAAACAGCCCAAGCAAATGCAGGACTCCAACCTTCATATGAAAATTATCCCCGGACGTACAAGGAGATCATGGGGGGTAAGCTGAGAGTGGACTCTGCAGTGGGCCGCCTCCGATCTCGATGAAGCTTCATAAGCAGTTGAAACAGGCGCCTGATGCTTGAGCGAAAATATCCGTTATTTACGATCTTGAGCTGACACCCTACCATGGTGTCACCTATAACAATTATAGGTAATCATGAAGAGCAAAGAGCCGCTATGGACGAGGCAGCAACTGGAAGATCTTGTGCACGTGCTAGCGCGAGATTCCAATAAGGTGGTGTTCCGCGAGCATTGCATGGAACGACTATACGAGCGAGGTGTGACCCTCACGGAAGCGTTCAGATGTCTGCGCCGAGGGTCAATTGTTCGAGGTCCCACCTACAGCACAAAATACAAGAATTTTGAGTTTAGGATGAGCGAGCCGCCGCCGCGAGACATCGTCTGCATGGTGGTGGCCGTGAACCCGAACCCCGAGCCTGGCGAGCTTTTCGCCATTACGGTATGGGAGGTATAGCGATGTACAAATACACAGGCAGCGGCCTGGATGGCATCTTTCTGAAAAACGGCTATACGATCGTCGATACGCCCTATGGCCAAGGCGTGAGGATCGAAAACGTAGATGGCTTGCATCGCGCTATCGCTGCAGAAATTTTGCGCCAGAAAACCCCCATGACGGGCCATCAGTTTCGGTTTTTGAGAAAGGAACAAGACCTCATTCAGGAGGAAGCTGCAGCGATCTTCCGCGTGGATGTCCAGACGATCGCGAACTGGGAGAAGCGCGGGCCCCAGGAAATACCTGGACCGCCAGATATTGGGATGCGCGCCTTCTATTCAGCGTACGTACATGCGAACTTCGGCCCGATTAAGTTTGAACCCAGCGCAAAGGCCAATGAAAGCACGTCATTCGAGATCGAAGATTCGAATTGGATTGAGTCCGAGCCTGCCGCCGCCTGATGACGAGGAGCGCGGGCTTTGTTGTTTCTGGCGTTCCGTGGCTAAAGTGGGATCCCAATACGCCGATAGCCCTGTACTGCATCTCGCAGTGCACGGAGGCAATATGAAGAAGATCGCTATCGCTGGACTGGTCGCTCTGCTTTCCATCGTTTCACTCTCCGCGTCGGCGTGTCCGAAAGGCACCCATCCGACAGGCGGGACGGGCTCTCACCACAAAGGCGGGACCTGCGTATAAGACCAGCCCGGCAATTGCCGGGCTTTTTGATGCTGTGGTCTAGTCTGAGGCGTCCAACGCCAATCTTCCTGTGGTCCGGGTGCAAGCGGCAATCCGTGACAACCGCGCCCTCGTCCAATAGATTACGCCCCTCGAAACGCCCCGAGCTTTTCGCGCCTCAACCCCAGTTAACGAAGCAGTGGATGTTCAATGTCTGATTCCCATACCGATCCGGCGGCAAACGCCGTGTCGTCGAAGCAAGCCTACGAAGAAGCCATCAATCTTTCACAACACGTGCCACAGGCCAAAACCATCAGCGAGATGGTGCTCGACGCCTTCCAGAGCGCGAAGGAAAGCGACCAGATTCGCGATCTGCGCCTGGCCATACGCGCCGCCCATGACCGATTCGATGATGACCAGGCCTACGAACTGATGGGTCAGCTTAAACAGCTCAAGGACGCCGAAGCCGCTGACATGGCCGCGCTCGAAGACCTGAGCGCGAAGTTTCCGATCAGCCGGATTCTCTCCAGCTATAAAGACGATCCGAGTTTTCAGGAGCTCGTCTACAGCCTGGCGTTGAAGGTGCTGAACCAGACGCATCAAGCGGTCAGCAACCCGAGTGGCGGCAAGGGCAAAGCGACACGGCCGAAGAAGGAAGCCGAGGTTTTCGTCATCAGCAAGGACGGCGCCAGCGTCACCCTGCCCCTGCGCACCCCGCGCTCCAAAGCCAACGCTGACCGCGAAGCCTTTGAATTCCTAGGGTTCTCGTTCGTGGGTGAAGGCGATGAGGCCGAACTGCAGAGCGAAGTGTTCGTGGACAAGGACGGCAACCAGCAGCCCGCCACGCGCAAGAACATCGTCAGCGCGATCCAGCAGCAGACGGCGTTTGAAGGGTTCAGCGCCGTTCAGCAATAAGCGGCAGCAATACGCTCGGCCCTAAGCCGGGCGGCAAGCTCAACACCAGGACCGGTGGCGATCGTAGCGCCATGATGTAACCTCAGAGGCTGGCCACAGCGGTACCCACTGACGGTCGCCGCCCTCGAGAGGTGTTGAGCAATGCAGATTCTTGGTGAAACGATCATCGGGCAACGTGCTGTGCGGGGCCAGGCCGGAGAGGTGTTCGCCCTCGCCGCCACCACGGGTGAACCCCTGACACCTTCGTTTGGCGCCAGCACGCTGGAAGACGTCAATGCCGCGTGCGAACTGGCCGAAGCTTCGTTCGACAGTTATCGACAACTGAGTGACGACCAACGCGCCACCTTTCTTGAGGCCATCGCCCAAGGTCTTCTCGATCTGGGCGATGTGCTCACCGAACGCGTGCATGTCGAAAGCGGCCTGCCCAAGCCGCGCCTTGAAGGCGAGCGGATGCGTACGGTCAACCAGCTCAAGCTGTTTGCCAGCCTGCTGCGCGATGGGCGTTGGCACGGTGCCGTGGTCGATACCGCGCTGCCAGAGCGCCAGCCACTGCCTCGCGCCGACTTACGTCTGCGGCGCATCGGCCTTGGTCCGGTGGCAGTGTTCGGTGCGAGCAACTTCCCCCTGGCCTTCTCGGTCGCCGGCGGCGACACCGCCTCAGCGTTGGCGGCCGGTTGCCCGGTCATCGTTAAGGCGCACCCGGCTCATTTGGGGACCAGCGAACTGGTGGGGCGCGTGATCCAGAAAGCTGCGCGCGACACCGGCATGCCAGAAGGCGTGTTCTCGTTACTGATCGACAAAGACATTGCTGTCGGCCAGGCGCTGGTCAGCCACCCGTTGATTCAAGCCGTGGGCTTTACTGGCTCCCGCCGTGGCGGTCTGGCACTGGTGGCAGCGGCTCAAGCGCGTGCGGTACCGATCCCGGTGTACGCCGAGATGAGCAGCATCAACCCGGTGTTCCTGCTGCCGGCCGCTTTGCTGGCCCGCGCCGAAACCATCGCCAAAGGTTTTGTCGAATCGCTGGTCATGGGCGCGGGGCAGTTCTGCACCAACCCCGGCATTCTGCTGGCACTGGAAAGCGACGCGCTGGAAACGTTCGTGTCGGCTTCGGCCAAGGCGCTGTCCGAGAAACTGCCGACCACCATGCTGACGCCGAACATCCACGGCGCTTACTGCAACGGGCTGAATAATCTGCACAGCGCATCCGGCGTGACGCTGGTGGCGGAGGGTCAGGAGGCCGAAGGTTCATTCCAGGCCCGCCCCGCCTTCTTCCGTACCGACTCGGCCACCTTCCTCGCCAACCCTGCGCTGGAAGACGAGAACTTCGGGCCAAGCGCGTTGTTGATCGTCTGCACAGACGTCGCCGATCTGCAGAAGGTCGCCGCCAGCTTCGATGGTCAACTGACCGTAACCCTGCAATTTGACGATGGCGATGAGGCAACTGCTCTGGCGCTGCTGCCGATACTGGAGCGCAAGGCGGGACGGATTCTGTTCAACGACTTCCCGACCGGTGTCGAAGTGAGTTATTCGATGGTCCATGGCGGGCCGTCCCCGGCCACTTCCGACAGCCGCAGCACCTCGGTGGGCGCGACCGCTATTGATCGCTTCCTG
This sequence comes from Pseudomonas sp. PS02290, assembly GCF_029960075.1. Classification (NCBI taxonomy): domain Bacteria; kingdom Pseudomonadati; phylum Pseudomonadota; class Gammaproteobacteria; order Pseudomonadales; family Pseudomonadaceae; genus Pseudomonas; species Pseudomonas sp. PS02290. The sequence continues at coordinate 16,063 of NZ_JASCOY010000020.1, read as the reverse complement.
CGGCCCGTCTGTTATCAGAACGTCCCGGACTCGCTGCTGCCCCCTGCGTTGAAAGCCAGCAATCCGTTGAAGACCTGGCGTCTTGTGAACGGCGAACTGTCGAAGGACTGAGGTGCATCCACGTCCGGCCACTTAAAGCTGCTTCACCGCGCCCCTTCCACCAAGGGGCGCGCCTTCCAAGCCGGACGTGGGTCAGTCAGCGGACCGCTCCAGCACCTTGCCATCCACGCCATCGCCGATCACCAGAAAATGCCCGCCTGCCACATGGTGAAGGGTGCGCAGCGCATCATGCCCCTCGAAATGCCAGTGCCCTTCGGAGAACACGCGCTCATCCGCCCATGCTGCGACCACTTCGCCAATGAACAGATCATGCGCGCTCTGATTGTGCGGCTCGGGAATCAATCGGCACTCCAGCCAGCCCGCGCAGCCTTCCAGCAACGGCGCTTCAACGTGGGAGCCTGCGAAGGTCTCCAGACCATAAGCCTTGAATTTATCCAGGCCCTGTTCCTGGGAGATCTCCAGCCCTGAGGTCGAGCCGACCGTTTCGACGATATCGATCTGGCTGAGGGTCGGCACGTTGATCACGAACGTGCCCGAGCCTTCGAGCAACTGCCGCGTCCACACCGACTTATCCAGCACAACCGTGACTTTCGGCGGCTGGAAGTCCAGCGGCATCGCCCACGCTGCCGCCATGATGTTGCGCTGACCCTCGTGAGCGGCGCTGATCAGTACAGTCGGGCCGTGGTTGAGCAGGCGATAGCATTTGGCGAGGGGTACCGGACGCCGGTGGGAAGCGCTCATGGGGATCATCCTGACAAAGAGAAAAGTGATCGAAAACTACAGGGTTTATCGCGCCGGGGAAACGCCACCCTCCGCAGCGTGGTGGAAACTGTCGCCTGCCTGAACTTCGCCCAAATCGCGCTTTTCAGATCAACCCAAAGGTGATGTAATACTATAACAAAGTATTTCAGGCAGTCTTTTTTGTGAAACGCGATTCCCGGCTTCCTTCCTCCCTTGCAACGTCCGCACTGGCTCAATCGGCCGGCAAACGCGTGTTGATTTCCTTCGCCATGCTGGTCTTGCTGTGGATCGGCGTAGCCTGGGCGGTGGCGATCCCATGAGCGCCGCCATCGACCTCCATGACCTGACACTGACCTACGAACGCCGGCCAGCGGTGCATCACGCCAACGGCCGATTCGCGGCGGGCAGCCTGACGGCGATCGTCGGCCCCAACGGCGCCGGTAAATCCACGCTGATCAAAGCCATCGCCGGCACGCTCAAACCCGCGGTCGGGCGCGTCGAGCGCAACCAGTTGGCAACGCGGCACATGGGTTACCTGCCGCAAGCTGCCGAGATCGACCGGAGCTTTCCGCTCAGCGTGGCCGACACCGTAATGATGGGCGCCTGGCGCAGCATCGGGGCGTTCCGGGGCGCCACGCGACAGCATGCTCAACAGGCTCAAGAGGCGCTGGGAGCCGTAGGTCTCGCAGGATTCGATCAACGCAGCATCAGCTCGTTGTCGTCGGGTCAGTTTCAGCGCGTGCTGTTCGCCCGGCTGTTATTGCAGGACGCCTCGGTGATTCTGCTCGACGAGCCCTTCACGGCGATCGATGCACGCACCACGCGGGACTTGTTGCAGTTGATCAGCACCTGGCACGGCCAGGGCCGAACCGTCATTGCTGTGCTGCATGACATCGAGCAAGTGCGCCAGCATTTTCCGAGCACGCTGTTGCTGGCGCGAGAAATCATTGCCTGGGGCGACACCGCCGACATCCTCAACGACGACAACCTGCGCCGCGCCAAGAACATGGCCGAGCACTGGAACCCTGACGCACAACCGTGCGACGCCGATGCGGAGCAAACGCTGTGACGCTCTATAGCCTCTTGATCCAGCCCTTCGTTGATTTCGGTTTCATGCGCCGCGCCCTGGTGGCATGCCTGGCGCTGGGCATCGGCTCCGGCCCGGTCGGCGTGCTGCTGATGCTGCGGCGCATGAGTCTGGTGGGCGACGCCATGAGTCACGCGGTGTTGCCGGGTGCCGCCGTGGGCTTCCTCTTCGCCGGGTTGTCACTGCCAGCCATGGGCTTCGGCGGTTTGATCGCAGGTCTCGCCGTGGCGTTGCTCTCAGGGTTGGTGAGTCGCTACACAACGCTGCGCGAAGACGCCAGTTTCGCCAGTTTTTACCTGACGTCCCTTGCTGCCGGCGTGCTGATCGTTTCTCTGCACGGCTCCAACGTGGATCTGCTTCACGTGCTGTTCGGTACCATTCTGGCCATCGACGATCAGGCGATTTTCATGGTCGGCGGCATCGCTTCATTCACCTTGATTCTGCTCGCGCTGATCTACCGCCCGTTGATCCTCGAATGCTTCGATCCGGGCTTCCTGCGCGCGGTGGGCGGGCGCGGGTCGCTGTATCACGTGCTGTTTCTGCTGCTGGTGGTGCTCAATCTGGTGGCGGGCTTTCAGGCGTTGGGCACGTTGATGGCCGTCGGCATGATGATGCTGCCCGCCACGGTCGCGCGGTTCTGGGCGCGCTCGTTGACCGGCATGATCGTGATTTCGACTGCAGTCGCCACGCTTTCGGGCTTCATCGGCCTGATCGTCTCCTACCACGCCAGCGTCGCTTCGGGCCCGGCCATCGTGCTCACCGCCAGCGCCTTCTACGGGTTCTCACTGTTCTTTGGACGCAGCGGCTTTGTGCGCCGACTGTTCCCGAGGGTTCATCTGTCCAGCTGATCGTTCTCTTACCGCAAGGAAACCACCATGAAACGTTTCACGCTTCTGACCGCCGCGCTGGCGTTGTCGGGCCTGGCCAACCTCGCCCAGGCAAAAACCCTGGAGACCGTCGCATCCTTCACTGTCATCGCCGACATGGTGCACAACGTCGGCGGCGATCACGTGCACGTGACCTCGCTCATCGGGCCCAACGGCGATCCTCACGTCTACGAGCCCACCCCCAATGACGCCCAGGCGCTGAAAAAAGCCGACGTGGTGTTCGTCAGTGGCTTGCATCTGGAGGGTTGGCTGGATCGGCTGATCACTGCCTCCGGCTACAAAGGCCAGCCGATCGTGCTGTCTGACGGGATCATGACCCGCAGCATGGAAGAAGACGGCAAGAAGATTACCGACCCCCATGCCTGGAACAGCGCGGTAAACGGCGTCGTTTACGTCAGAAACATCATCAAGGCCCTACAGAAAGCCGACCCGGACAATGCCGCCGATTACAAAGCCAACGGTGAGAAATACATCGTCCAGCTGCAGGATATGGATGCCTACGCCCGCGCGCAGATCAGCGCCATCCCGCTCGCACAGCGCAAGGTGCTGACGTCCCACGACGCCTTCGGCTATTTCGGCGATGCCTATGGCGTGACCTTTCTCTCGCCACTGGGCTTTTCCACTGAAACCGAAGCCTCGGCAGCTGACGTTGGCAAGCTGATCCAACAGATCAAGCAGGAGCACGTCAGCGCCTACTTCTTCGAGAACTCTGGCGACCCGCGTCTGGTGCAACAGATCGCAAAAGCCAGCGGCGCGCACCCGGGCGGCGAGCTGTATGTGGAATCGCTGTCACCTGCAAACGGCCCGGCGGCGACCTACGTGGCGATGTTTCGTTACAACGTGGACAAGCTGACGGCGGCAATGAAAGGCCAGTGATGTAGCGTCGCGACGGCTCACTGATCTCTTCTGCGCAACGTGGGCGGCAGAGATCCGCGAACCGACTCAGCGAACCGGCAGCGCAGGCGCGGGTCAATCTGTATGCTGGCGCACCGTTCGCCGACATCGACAGGATGATCCATGACCGCCCTCTCCTTCGCGCCTTTTCAGTCCCTCGCCGACCTGCTGATTCCCCACACCGTGGCGGAAAGGCTCGACGGCTCCCACGACGTATCCCACCTGCACCGGGTCTGGACCAACGTCTGCGCCATTCGCGACACCGAAGGCGGCGATCATCAAATCCTGCTTGCCGCCACCCTGCTCCACGACTGCGTCTCCGTGGAAAAGAACTCGCCGTTTCGCTCAAGTGCCTCGCGTCTGGCAGCGGCAAAAGCGACGGATCTGCTCGCAGAGATGGGCTGGGACGAAGAGCGCACCCAGGCCGTTGCCCACGCTATCGAATCCCACAGCTATTCGGCCGACATCACGCCCACCTCGCTGGAAGCGAAGATCCTGCAGGACGCCGACCGTCTCGACGCCCTCGGCATGGTCGGCGTGGCACGGCTGTTCTACGTGTCCGGGCGCATGGGCAGCCACCTCTACGACCCCGCCGACCCCCAGGCGCAACAGCGCGACCTGGACGACAAACGCTTCGCCGTCGATCACTTCACCACCAAGATATTCACTTTGGCGCAGGGCTTTCAAACGGCCACGGGGCGTCACATGGCGCAGGTCAGGCATGCACGCGCGGAGCGGTTCTTGATGGAGTTTATGGAGGAGATTGGTGCTTAGGGGGCCTGGAAGGTCATAGCGCTATTTCGGACGGCTCATGGGTTTTTAGCCAGTCTACCAGCGCGGCATTCATTCGCGTCTGCCAGCCCGGTCCTGACGCCCGGAATTGCTCCACCACGTCATGCTCCAAGCGAATGGTAATCCGCTCTCGCACAACCACAGCACGTGGTCGGCCACGCTTGACCAACTGATCACCCACGTCTTCATCAGCCTGATCGAAGTATGCATCGGACAATTCGGGTGCATCGTCGGGATCAACCCAGTCGATGCCGGTAGAGGTTTTGTTCGCGCTCATTGGCTTTTCTCATGGAAATGATCGGCGAGCCGCGCCGTGCGGTGTCCAGACCAGGACCACCATACGTTCTGACAACAGACCAACCGTGATGTAGCGGGCCTCCCCGTGATCCTGCCGGCAATCTTCGCCGGTCAAATGTCTGCCGGCGAATACCAAGCCGGCATCCCCAAAGTCGAGGCAACGCTTAAGAAGGGTGATGTCGCGTTCTGCGATGTCGAAGATTATCTGCATTGAATTATTGTATGTACAGAAAATAACTCAACAAGGTCGCCGAGACTCGCAGAGACCTATCCCACAAACAGCGTTGACATTGCCCACCCGACTACCCCCTCACATCATTTTCAATCGCATCATCTGACCGTACCGCAACAATTCCGAAACATCTCCAGCAATGTCATAAAGACATCACGGAACACCTCTATAACCATCTCTCCGGTGTTTTCGTCGATGGGATGGGTGGCAGTGAAAAGGTTATTGCGTCGTGTGGTCCGTCCTTCCTCCAAACCTGCATTCCTGCGTCGTTTCAGGATTACCCAGCGGTTGGTGCTGTGCTTCGGCGTGACCGCGCTCTTGCTGGTGGCGCTCGGTGTGTTCTGCCTGTTGCAGATGCAGAGCATCCGGGATCAGGGCGAAGCGGTTGAGAGCGGGTCGCTGCCCAGTATCGCCATGGCGGACGCGATCGCCATCGACCTGATCAAGTTGCGCGGCGAGAGCGCCAGGCTGATTGCCAATGCCGACGACCCCGGCGCAGTGGTGACCAGCAAAATCAACGTCGAGCAGCTTAAGAACGAGGTTGAGAAAGGCTTCGTCGATTATCTCGCCCATGCCACCGACAGCACCGAGCGGGATTCCATCAAGGCCCTGCAAGATGCCTATAACGCTTTCATGCCAGGGCTGCACGACGAAATCACGCTGATCGAACAACGCAAACTCGACGACGCGCGCATGCTGCTCAACACCACGCTGAGCCTGCAGGGTGACCTGATGGACATGCAGGTGCAGTTGCTGCGCGAGTTGAACAAGCAAAGTGCGGCGGGCACCGTCGACGCGGCCGGCGTGCGGTTCCAGCAGACCCGAATCATTGCCGTCAGCGCCATCGTGGTGGCGTTGGTGCTGACGTTGCTGCTGGCGTGGCGATTGAGCCTGAGCATCATTCGTCCCCTGCGTCAGTCACTGCATATCGCCAGCACAATTGCTCAAGGCGATCTGAGCCCGCAGCCGATTCCGGAAGGCAAGGACGAAACGGCTCAACTGCTGAAGACCTTGGGCCTGATGCGCGCCAATCTGCATGGCACGATCGATCAGATTTACGCTGCAGCGGGCCAGTTGAGCCAGTCGGTCCACGAAATGGGCGCGATTGCCGAGGCCAGCGCGAAGAACCTGCAATTGCAGAACGATGAGATCGAACAGGCGGCAGTTGCGGTGAACCAGATGAGTAAGGCTGCCGGAGAAGTTGCCGACAACGCCAGCAGCACGTCCAGCGAGTCGAAGGCGTCCAACGAAGCGGCCGCCGAGGGTCGTCTGCGCCTGACCGGCACCATTGATTCGATCAAGGAGCTGACCGACAACGTCCTGGATTCTTCTCACCAGGCCGACGGTTTGGCCGAGCGCACGCTGAGCATCAGCAAGATTCTCGAAGTCATCCGCGCGATTGCCAACCAGACCAACCTGCTTGCACTGAATGCCGCCATCGAGGCCGCACGGGCAGGCGAAGCAGGCCGCGGGTTCGCCGTGGTCGCCGATGAAGTGCGCTCTCTCGCCCAACGCACCAGCGCGTCGACCACCGAGATCGAAACCCTGATCAATGATGTACAGAAAAGCACTCAGGAGACCGCGCAAACCCTGCGCGTCACCGCAGCCCAGGCCAATCTTACCCTGGAGCAGGCCGCTGCAACCGGTCACGCACTGACCGTCATCATCAGCGCAACGTCGACCATTAGCGACCGGAACACGCTGATCGCCAGCGCCGCCGAACAACAGGCGCAAGTGGCTAACGAAGTTGACCGCAACCTGAGCAGCATTCGCGATCTGTCGTCGCAATCGGCGTCGGGCGCTCAGCAAACCACGGTGGCGAGCAATGCGCTTTCGATGCTGGCCACCGACCTGAACACGATGGTTCAGCGGTTCGTGCTTTAACGAGCGCGCCATTAAAAATGGCCCCGCAGCCATCGTTGCCCATTCCCAGTCATGTCCAAGTGTTTCATCATCGAAACACCACCCACGCAGAGGGGTGTCTACGCCAACAAGGACATGAGCATGAAAAAAACAGCCGCATTGAGCATCGCCCTTACCGCGCTGACGCTGAGCCTCACCGCTCAGGCCGACGTCAACGTCAAACTGGGGAGCAAGGAACGCGTCACACACCTGTTCGCCTACCCGAACAACTGCAATATCATCTGCTTCCGAAACTGGACGCTGGAACAGACCGTCGAGCACTACCTCACGCAAAGCGTCCAGCGTGACGGTTACGCCGCGGCCAAGGTTGCGGTGCACAACGACAACGACGTGATCTACGCCGACATCACCGGCGTGCCGGACGGCTACGACAAACCGCTTTCAGCGCTGCTCGACGCAGGCGACCTGGCCTACGCTGGCGCAAGCAAACTCAACGCCGATAACAAGTTCGCCTACAACTGGTATCTGTTTTTGCCGCTGGGCATGGCGCTGGAAAATCGCAAGAGCGTCGAGCTGCTGCATTTCCCGCCGGACTACTCGCTGACTCAGGCTCAGGACTATCTGTTCTCGGCCACCACCGACCGCTGGTCCGAGCTGCTCACGGATAACGGCATTCCCAAGGAGCAGACGCCTGCCTATCAGACCATCATCGACATCGCGCCCATTGCTGCGCCCTCCAACGCCGGCAAGGACCTTGAGAACGTCTACAGCTACTTCACCGATTACCAGACCAACATGGTCAAGCAGCTGACCCAAAGCGCGGCGGGCACATCGCTGCCGATGGTCGCGTTCGGTGCGCCGGTGCGCGCGTGGCTCAAGCAGCAGTACAACGTCACCGTCCCGGTGTTGGGTCTGGCGAGCATCAGTCCGGCAGGCGGGCAAAGCGTCCCCGTGCTGGGTTCAAATCACCCAAGCTATATCTGGAATGCGGCGGACAAAAGCAATTACGGCGGGGACGAAACCAAGGCGGATGAAGCCGGCTTGAAGGTCATGGGCCAGGACCTGAGCGCGGCGTGCTGGCAAGCCGGCATGGGCCAGAAACCGACAAACGACCCGGCGGCGCTGTTGAAGCAGTGCACCACCAACTGGCAGGTGACCAACAAGGTTGAGACCTGCAAGCTGTTCTTCAGCACAGTGCGCAAGTTGACGCCGGATCAGGCGGCAGCGAAGTGCCGGACGGGTGAAGTGTCGCGGCAGATCAAGCAGCTGCAGAAGCCGCTGCCGGAAATGAAGAGCGCTCAGCTCTAACACAACGATCCTGCAGGAATGAGCTTGCTCGCGACGTCTTTAACTCACATCGATGTGACTGGACTAATGCTATCGCGAGCAAGCTCACTCCCACAATTTGGATGGACGCTTGCCCTACCCGATCACTCCCCCTGCGGACGCAAGCGATACTGTGGCGGCAATTGCTCCGGCCCGCTGATGGTCGCGTTCAGACTCTTCCATCGCCCATCCTTGATGCCATAGATGCAACCATGGACAGACAACTTCTGCCCGCGATGCCAGGCGTTCTGCACAATGCTGGTGTGGCCAACGTTGGCGACCTGCTGAATCACGTTCAGCTCGCACAGCCGGTCGACCTGTTCTTCCTCAGTCGGCAGCTTGGCCAGCAGCTCACGGTTTTCGTAGTACAGATCGCGAATGGTGCGCAGCCAGCCGTCGATCAGGCCGAACTGGCGATCCTGCATCGAAGCACGCACGCCGCCACACCCGTAGTGACCGGTGACGAGAATGTGTTTGACCTTCAGCACGTCGACTGCGTACTGAATCACCGACAGGCAATTGAGGTCTGTGTGCAGCACGACGTTGGCCACGTTGCGGTGCACGAACAGATCGCCTGGCAGCATGCCGACGATTTCATTGGCGGGGACACGGGCGTCCGAACAACCGATCCATAGGAATTCCGGCGTCTGCTGGCGGGCCAGCTTGGCAAAGAACTCGGGGTCTTCTTCCTTGATGGCGGCAGCCCAACGTTCGTTGTTGTCGATCAAGTCTTGTAGTTCGTTCATGCGTTGATGCCTCGGAAATGATGCTCAGCTATGACTGGGGCTCGGCGCTTCGGGTCACGCGGGAAGATCGACCGATCAGCGACGACCGATCAGGAACCGGATGGAATCTTCGCCATGTCGTCCGGTCCACCCATTAGGACCGACATTATTGAGGATTTGCCATGAACGATTCACGCCGTCCATTCGATGCCACTCAACCCGAGCCCATCGATGACAACGAAGACCGCATGGGATCAATGGAAGAGCTCAACTTCAACGACAACAATGAGCCTAGCGGGCGCATTGGCGACATGATTCCTGAAGATGAGCTTGAAACGTTGATTCCTGATGAACGCGTACGTGAGGCAGGACTGACCGGTGCATCCACCGAAGATCGCAACCCGACCGATGACGACATGAGCCCTGAAACATTGATCCGGGAAGACGGTGCGCGCGGTCCCCGTGAAGCAGGTGAAGATGGCCCGGCTGACCTGGATTTGAGCATCGTTGATGAAGATGACATCGGCGGTGGGGATGGTCTGGATGAAGAAGAGATGGCCATTCTTGATCCGCTGGATGGCAAGCCTGGCGTTTGATCAGCGGCTTAGTCGTGTGGGGATGAACCCTGTTCGCCCCCACGACAAACCTCTGACTATTCGAACAGCGTGCATCCCATGACGATTGCGTCTTCACGCCCGCCCACTGCCGGGTAGTAATCACGACGACGGCCAATTTCGTTGAATCCGTATCGCTCATACAAACGATAGGCCGACCGGTTGCTGTCTCGCAGTTCAAGAAAGCATTCCCGGCCATTGATCTCGTAAGCGCGCTTCATCAGCTGTTCCAGCAGCATCAGCCCCAAACCACGGCCCTGACTCTCCGGTTTAACGGTGATGTTGAGCAAGTGCGCTTCATCGATGATCACGTTGATCACCCCGTGCCCCACCTGCTGACTGCCTTCGAACATCAGCCATACTTCGTATGACTTCAGCGCATCGATGAAAATGCCCCGCGTCCAGGGATGACTGAAAGCGGCGTATTCGATCTTCAGCACGGCATCCAGGTCAGCTTCGGTCATGCGGCGAAACGTTACTGCGTCATTCATCTACGGTCTTCCAACGGCCCATCAATTGACGCATGGAGCGCCACACTTCGGCCTTTCGCTGCGGCTCGTCCATCAACAGTTCCAGACCCGGCAGCGCCCAGGCTAACCCCAGGCCATCGACCTGGAGTTCAAGATTGTAAGATTCCGCATCCGTTTCAGCCGCGAAACGCAGCGCCGGAAGTCCAATCAGCCACAGGCAGGTGCAAGGTTGTTCCTCGACGCGGGCGTAGAGAAAACCCTGAACGAAATCCCGCGCTGCTTCGGGCCCTTGATCCATTTGCCCACGCACCAGCAGCGGCCAGCGCACAGGCTCACCGATGATCTGCGGGCTGTCCGGCAGACCGGCAGCGCGGAGCATGTCTTTGAGCAACAGATAGGAAGGGTCGCGGCTCTGGAACGGCTCGCCGGTCACCAACTCCACGAGCAACAGGCAACTCCCGGCGCGCAGCAGTTGCAGGGCAAAACGTGGCGGCGGCGCAACCGGCGCTTTCACCACGGCCGGTGCGGCCTCTTCCTCCTGCACCACTTTTGGCTTGGGCGCGCTGGAGGGGCGAGGGATTTCGATCTTTGGCCGCTCGACGGTACGCGCAACGGGTGTCGGCGCGACGGAGGGCGAATCGCGATCCGGCGCGCGAGGCGTATCCGCCTGAATAATCGGCGCAGGCACCTCTTCAAGCTGCGGCACCGGCGCAAGTAATTCGGGACGCGATGGCGCAGCAAAAGGCAATTCAGTGCGCGGCAGCCAGCTGACCACCTGCATGGCGGTCAGATAAGCGCGACGACGAGGCTCGTTGAGCAAAGGTCAGCTACCTGTGGATAAAGTCAGGCGGAAGATTCTACAGGCCTTCACCGCTTCCCGCCGCTGTTGATCGACTGCGGGTGAAAAACGAGCCCGGCGATGCAGTACAATCGCCGCTTTTATTTGCCAGTCAGCGACCATCCGATGATCGAACCTAAGCGCGTCCTGCGCGCCCTTGCCGAACACTGGGCGCTTCTCGAGCCACTTTGCGAGCACTTCGACCAGGGCACTCTGAGCCTGAGCGAACTGCGTTTGCAGCTGGCGGCCCAGCAACTGGAAAGCACGCCCCAGGACATCACCACTCTGCTGGACGTCTGGATTCGGCTCGACATTCTGGTACCTGTGGCGAAAAGCCCGAACCGTTTCGAGCTGAACGCGCAGATCCACGATTTCCTGTCCTACCTGCGGCGCGAGCATCGGCTGGGCTTGTGCCTGGAAATCGAAGCGTACCTGCGCCATCTCGAACGGCTGGCCGGCTATATACAGGAAGCCTTCGACGCCCGCGACGCCAATGACCTGGCGCGGCAACTGCGCCTGCTCGACATGCGCGTACGCGACGTCCTGAAGAAGCTCGCCAATGACGAACAGGCCCTTGTGTCCGTGGCCGAACGCGCCAAGACCAGTGACCGGCAGATTCCGCTGCGTCAGCGTTACGCGGAAGTGCTGGCCACCTGGGATGAATACGTCGAGCCGATGATCCAGTTGGTGAACGCCGATGGCGCCTTCGAACAGGGCGTGCGCAAGGTCGAGAACGTGCTGCTGCGCATGCTCACCGACCAGCAGCGTCTCGGTCACCTGGTCGACGACGACATGCTCCTGCGCACCCACGCCCGCATCCTTGAAATGCAGACCAGCGCGCAACTGACCTTGCGCCATGCGCGTGAACTGCTGCTGCCGCTGCGTGAAGAAGCGCGTCGCCACAACGCCGTGACGCGCGGTGCTGCCCTCGCGCTGTCGGCGATTCGTCGACGAGGGCTCGACGCGGTGCCACAAGCGGCGATGCCGATGTTCACCCGCCCGCAAAGCACGTTCCTCGGCAGTGCCAATCAGGTTGAAGCGTACGTGTATGCGCTGGCGCGCTTCGAGCCGAAACCGGCGCGCTTCCCCAAGGCCAATATCACCCGAAAGGGCGAGCCGCCTCGCGCGCCGCGCACGGTCAGGGAAATGGTCGAGCGCTGCGAAGACGCCCTGCCGATGCCGGATCTGATGGTCTGGCTCCTAGAGCAGGAGCCCACCGGCGCGACCGATGAATTGCTGTATTGGTTTTCGCGGCTGTCGCGAGACAAACGCTTCAAGCGCGAGCGCCTTGAGCGCCGCGAATACCTGACCCAGGAGCACCGCGTCAGCCTGCGCTCCTTCGCCCTGCTCTCGAGCAAAGACGCCACCCCAGAGAATTCCGAGGGCACCGCCCATGCATCTTGATCTATCCGAAATGACCCAGCTGGCGCCGATCTTCCGCGAGCTGTTCAAGGGCTACCACGTCAGCCGCCGCGATCCCGAGCTGTACGCGCAACTGTCCAATCTTCAGGACCAGTACCGCGGCCTGTTCAAGGCGTTGGGCTTCGAGCTGGTCTGCGACACTCGTGGGTTCTACTACTTCGTGCCTGATCTGGCAGCCGCGCAGGTCAACAAGACCGCGCAACGTCTGGCGCTGTTCACATTCATCCTCGTCGAGCATTTGGCCGACCAGGGCCGCGATCCGGTCGCCGTGCTCGATGGCGGCAGCCTGGGCCGTGACGAATTGCCCTCGCTGCTGGAAAAGTACCGCGATCTGTTCCTGCAAGCTGAGGTCCAGACCCAGGAAGAGCTGGAAGAAAAAATCATGCGCCGCATGACCCAGCTGGGATTCGCCGCCGAAGAAGTAGGCATTTATCGCTTCCTGCCGCCGATGCATCGCTTCCTCGACGTCTGCCTGTCCGTGCAGCAGGACCGTGATCTGGCGGCCAGCCTGCACAGCGCACTGCCGTTGCCGGCCCCGGTGCTGATCGACGAAGACAGCGATGAGCGACTGCTGGAAACGGACGACCCGCTGGACCTCACCGAATTCGATGAATCCGCAGAAACCGAAGAGCAAGCGCTAGCCCGGGCGATCGCTGAAGAACAGGAGCATGACGCATGAGCCAGGAACGCTACGGCATACGCCGCTTTGCGCTGCTGAACACGGCCGGTTACAGCCTCGGGTTGTTTCCACTGGAGCATCCGCTGTCGGTCTACGGCGCGAATAACCTGGGCAAAAGTGCGTCGATCAACGCTCTGCAGTTCCCGATTCTGGCGCGCATGTCGGACATGAGCTTCGGCAAATACAGCCTTGATCAATCGCGCCGCTTCTACTTCGCTTCCGACACCAGCTACATCCTCGTCGAAGTCTCCCTGCCCCACGGCCCCCATGTGATTGGCGTGGTCGGTCGAGGCCCGGGCGGCGGTTTCGGTCATCAGTTCTTCGCCTATGCCGGCAAGCTGGACCTGGCTCACTACCAGAAAGACGACACCTGCCTGCGCCAGAAGGAGCTGTTTGCCAATCTGGAAAGCCAGGGCCTGAAAGCCTATGAGCTGAAGCCCGATGAACTGCGTCGTTTGCTGGTCGGTGGCCATACGTCGATCCCGCTGGACCTGACGCTGATTCCCCTGCGCTCGACCAGTGAGCAGAGCCTCAAAACGTTCCGCGCGCTGTTCATCAACTTGCTGCACATGCGCGAGATCACCGCTGCCAAATTGAAGCAGCTGTTTCTCGACGCGTTTGAGCACAGCCTGCGTTCCGGCAGCGTCGATTACATCGCCGCGTGTGAAGAAGCCTTCCGTGACGTACGACGCATGGAGCAGGACTACAACGCACTGGTGCTCGCCGGGCCGCTGGTTGAAGCGTTGGCCAATGGCGTGAGACAGCGCGACATCCTCCGCGGCAAGCTGCATCGCCTGTCGCCATTGCTCGACTCGTTGCTGGGCACATGGCAGGACTACTCCAACGCGCGCAAAGAAGAGTTGGTCATCCAAAGCGAGCACTACCGTAACGAACAGGATTCGCTGCAGAACGACCAGCGGGGCAGCACTCAAGAGCTGATGCGGCTGGAGCGTGAGATCAGCAACATCCAGCGCTGGATCGGCGAATTGGCGGTATTGAAGAACCGCTTCGCGCTGGTCGACGACGTTAAAATCCTGGAACAACATTTACTGGCTGCAAAAGACGCCCACGATGAACTGGCCGGCGCGCTCGCGCAGTCGCGTCAATTCAGCGCCGAGGATCTGGATGAGCGCCTGCGCGATCTGGAAAAACGCCTGAAATCAGTCAAGCAACAGCTCGATCATGCCGACAACAACAGTTATGCCCGCCTCCGCGAAGAGTTCTCGCAGCCTGATGTAGAGCGTCTTATGCGCCTGTTCAACAGCGCGCTGTTCAGCTTGCCACTGGGCGAGCAAGGCATCGCGCTGGATGATGGCGATGCATGGGTCAAATCCCTCGAAGCGATTCTCGATGGGTTCAAGGGTGAGCGCTTTGAAGTACCCGGCCTGACTGTCAACCTGTCGAACATCGAGCCACCTGCCCTCCAGGCGCTGGCCGATCGCGCCGCGTTGCGTGATCAGAAGGAACGCCTGGAGAAGGAACTCAAGCAGCTAAAGACCCAACAAGCCGTCGCGGCCGACCGTGCGGCGAGCAAAACCCAGACTGAAGCGTTGTATCAACAGGTGCTGGACGCGCAGAAGGCGCTCGAAGACTTCCGCCGCGCTCAAACATTGAGCGCCGAAGAGGGCGAGAAGCTTGAGCAGTTGGCCCAGATGGAAGCGGCGCAGGATGAGCTCAAGCGCTCCAGTGATGCATTCACCGAGCGCGTTCAACAACTGTCGGCCAAGCTGCAGCTGATCGGTCGTCAGATCGGCGATCTCGAATCCAAGCAACGCACGCTGGATGACGCGCTGCGTCGTCGTCAGCTGCTCCCGACCGATCTGCCATTTGGCACGCCGTTCATGGAGCCGGTTGATGACTCGCTGGAGAACTTGCTGCCACTGCTCAATGATTATCAGGACAGCTGGCAGGGCCTGTTGCGCTGCGATGGTCAGATCGAAGCGCTGTACGCGCAGGTGCGTTTGAAAGGTGTCGCCAAGTTCGACAGCGAAGATGACATGGAGCGGCGTTTGCAACTGCTGATCAACGCTTACGCTCACCGCACTGATGAAGCCCTTACCTTGGGCAAGGCACGTCGTGCCGCTGTAACCGACATTGCTCGGACGCTGCGCAACATCCGAAGCGACTACGACAGCCTCGAGCACCAACTGGCGCTGTTTAACCGTGAGATCAACCGCCGGCAGGTTTCCAACCTGGAGAGCTTCCGTATTGTGCTCGCGCCGAACAAGGAAGCGCTCAAGCACATCGACCAGATCATCCATAGCGCCGGTCAGTACGAAGAGGGCGAGACACTGTCGGTGTTCGATCTGAGCCAGAGCGCCGAGCAGGACAACAAGAACGAGGAAGCCAAAGAGTATCTGGCTCGCCTGGTTGCAGCTAACCACAACCAGCTCGGCTTGAAGGACTTGTTCGAACTCGCGTTCGAGATCACCAAGGTCAACAGCCAGCCGGTTATCCACACCGACATCGATGGGGCAGCGTCAAACGGCACGACGATGACCATCAAGGCACTGACCAACATGTACCTCTTGCTGCACCTGATGGATCGCGAGCAGGCTGGACGGATTCGTCTGCCCTACTACCTCGACGAAGCCGCTGACATTGATGAACGGAACCAGGCAGCGTTGCTGGAAACTAGCCTACAACTGGGCTTTGTACCGATTCTGGCGAGCGTTAAGCCTCAAGTGTCGGCACATGTGGCGATTGACCTGGAAGGCGGCAGTGGGCCAGCCGGGATCTACATTGACGAAGCAGACTGGAAGTACATTCAACGTCGTGATGGGGCTACTCCGTTAAAAGCGACCCAAGCAGTTGAAACGCTAAGCGAGTAAGTAAGTCGCCTGGTAGCAGAAAGCCCCGCAGTGATGCGGGGCTTTTTTATGGGCGCTGATTATTGGCTGCTTGCTGTTGGCTGTTGGCTGTTGGCTGTTGGCTGTTGGCTGTTGGCTGGGCAAATAACTTTTCCGCACCCAAAAACAAAACCCCATCTGCTTTCGCAAATGGGGTTCTGGAATTTAATCTTGACGATGACCTACTCTCACATGGGGAAACCCCACACTACCATCGGCGATGCATCGTTTCACTGCTGAGTTCGGGATGGGATCAGGTGGTTCCAATGCTCTATGGTCGTCAAGAA